>CALHBQ010000564.1 GCA_937930815.1 uncultured Saprospiraceae bacterium
AAAATGACTTCTAATTCTTTGTCTCGCTCTTTGACCAACTCATCAATCTGATTGAAGAGTTCTTCTTTTCTTACGTTGTCTTCTTCCGCTATTGCTTCTTCTCTGGTTGCCTTGATGTCTTCATCAATACCAGCAAGATGATCTGCAATCTGTTTGCGAAATTTAACGGTTTGGTCTCTTATTTCGTCATGCGAAAGGCTATCAAAACTGTCATAAAGTTCATTGATTTCCTCAACGATTGGGTTGTACAGTTGTACATCCTTATCGTATTTGGTACCAAACATCTTTTTTACAGCGTTCCCTAAGAATTTTAACATATCTTCTTGTTTTAGCGGCGAGCAATCAGGCGAGAGGTTTTCAGGTAGTTTCTCATTTGATTGATTGCTAACCGCAATTAATTTTTTTTAAAAGTTTAAGGTTTAAAGTTGGATGTTGAAAGTCTAAAAGCGTTGTGTTTTAACTTTCAACCTGCAACTTTCAACTTTATCAAGTCAATATCTCATTTTCAATTAAAACCAATTTGGCTTCAATTTGATGCTCTTTCGCAACATACAATTCAATTTCTCCAAAAATTCCTGCGTGAGCCGAATCCATTTTATCTACAACAAATGATTGGATTCCAGCTTCTTTCAAAACATGCTGAGCAGTCATTATTTTTAACTGAGAAACAGTAAACATTACCATTGATTCATCCATGATATTGGCGCCTTTAGTTACTTTTCTGCAAAAGTAACAGGAGAAGGCGTATCAGAAGGCGTTTTCGTTTATTTTTTTCAAAAAATTAAACGTTGAATGTTTCCTGCTCTTATTTCCTCAAATGATAAAAGTTACTTGTCCCTCTTCGGAGAGGGTGCCCGAAGGGCGGGAGAGGAAAATCCTAAATTTTGGAGCAGATTCCTCCCTCTGTCTATCGACATCTCCCTCGAAAGGGAGACAAGTAGCGCTTTTGCAACAATTGGCAACTCGGCCAACAACGGCAACTGGCTCTACTTCACAATCGCCATTCGATGCTCATCCCAATATTTCTCATTTTTATAAACAGCTTTCTTTAAAACTGCTTCTAATTCGAATCCATTTTTCTCAAGTACTCTTTTAGATCCATCGTTATAAGCAAACACACCAGCCCAAATTCGGTTGATGTCAAGGTTATTAAAACCATAATCAACGATTAATTTAACTGCGTCTGTTGCGATTCCTTTTCCCCAAAATGGTTCGCCCAACCAATAACCGATTTCAACACTTTTTCTATAGACATCTGGTTGAGGATGCAGTCCAATCATCCCAGCAAATTCGCCTTGATATTCAATTGCAAAACGGGGTGTATCTGGTTGGGAATCAACGAATTGTATAAACCAATTTGCATTTTCCAAACTATATGGATGCGGGAACATATCACGCAGGTTATCAGCAATTTTCTTGTTATTGGCGACTTTTGCCAATGCTTGTGCATCTGATTTTTCGAGTGGTCTGAGTGTGATTAAATTACCTTTCAATTTCATTTTGAATTTTTTAGTTAGCTAATATCGAAACTAACAAATCATTGACTCAAAAAATTCGCATTCAAAGACTTTGGTATAAAGTCTAAAGTTATCTTTGCAATTTCATTCTGTCACTCATTGTTCCAAGACCTTAATTCGGTCAAAATGACATATAATATCAAATATTTACTGCCATTCGGCCTCATTTTATCATTTGTCCTTGCCTTTATGGCTTGCTCAGATGACGGTCGATATATTGAGCCGTACTATTTCCCAATTGATGAGCTAAAAGACGGCTTGGTTTACGAATATCGGCACCCGCAGTTCGATTCCGTTCCACCTTTTTACAATTATTATCGGGTTATTAAAAAAAAGGATACGACCAGTAAGCGAAGGAAGGCCTTAACCTATCTGGTTGGTATGCAATACAATTACAAGTTCGAACCACAACAATTGACGGTAGAGGAACGTATTTCAAACGGGATGTTATTGACGAAAAGTATCGTTTATCAAGCTGATAGCATGGGAAAACAGCAGTCGATGCCAATGGAAATTGAGGTGGGGAGTGTTTTTCCTTTTGAGGTAAGAGATTCAGGTGGCGTTTTCGTTTATAATGTGATGTGGAGAGAAGCGGCCGATTCTACAAAATTCACTCGATTGATACGAAATCGAAGTTATGCAGGCGATACGGATTACATGCATAATGATAAGCGATACGATGCGGTTCAAATCAACGTTAAAGAGAAGGTGGAAAGTTTTGATGAAGGATTTGTAGAGCATAGTTTTGACGGCCATGAGATTTATGCCAAAGGAATTGGCCTTATTTATTATCGAAAAGAAGTAACGCCTGATTTGATTTTGGAGTACGAATTAGTAGATAGATATCCAATGACCGAGTTAGAAGCGAAATTCAAGAAGAAAAGAGTTGAAATGGGAATTGATGATTAAGGTTTAAAAAGAAATCAAATTGAAATTCCAAAAATCCCAAATATAAAAAGAAGTTTAATGCACAATTTTATACAGAGATTATTATTCATAACTGCCTGTTTTTTAATCAATTACGCTTCTGCACAAGTGTTACCACCAGATTTTTTTTGTGTGAAAAGTGATACTTTAATTTGGAATCCAGTGAGCAATCCATGTGGCGCTTTTGTAAGTTACGATATCTATTTCGCTTCAATGGAACAAGGGCCATATGCGCTTTTGGCTTCCATCACAGATCCAACTGAGAATAAATTTTTTCATTCCAATCCATCGGATTTGACTTGGTACTATTATTTGGAATCGAATCACAACTGCCCTGGTCAAACCTTTTTTAAATCTGATACTTTAGACAATCGATCACCCGAAGTCCCTTCTGTTACAAGTCTCTCAGTTGTTGGAAATAATGTAGTAATTGAATGGGCAGAGAGTGCCTCTCCTGAAACTTCTGGATATATTATTTATCGAGTAACTAATGCTGGAACAGTGCCAATTGATACGGTCTTTACAGATGTCACATATATCGACACAGAAGCAGATCCAACAAACCAAACTGAGATCTATTATGTACTCGCTTTAGATCCCTGTGGAAATACCAGTTTATTTGGCGATCCACAGAGCACTTATATGCTAAATTCGGAGGTAGTAGAATGTCTCCAAGAAATTAATATTAGTTGGATTCCTACAACGAATTGGCCGAATGGAATCGCTACGCAAGAAATATGGATTTCAGAAGATGGTGCGGTTCCTGTTTTGCACGGAAGCGTTGCTGGAGCGCTCGCAAGCTATACGATATCTGAAGTGAGAGAAGGGACTGAATATTGCATTTATGTGAAAGCAATTTCCAACGGAGAAGGGTTTGAAGCAAGGACCAACACGGTTTGTTTGATACCTTCCGTTATTCAACCCATTACGGATTTATATTTTAAAAATATAGATATACAAATTAATGATAATGTGGAAGTTGAATGGGTTTGGAACTCAGATGCCGCCCTTTCATCAGCTAGTTTGAACTATAATCAACTTGGAGGAAGTAGTACAAGTAATTTACCATTAGATATTACACCTCCGCTCC
>CALHBQ010000565.1 GCA_937930815.1 uncultured Saprospiraceae bacterium
GGCGGATCTGGAACAGTTGAATATCGTTGGCTAAGTTCAACAACTGGATGTCCAACACATTCGTCTCAAGTTATTCAGGGTGCTAATCAATCAACCTATTCACCAGGTCAAATTGCAGAAACGACTTATTTCCGTCGTCAATCAAAGAGGGCTGGTTGTACAGATTGGACGCAGGGTGAATCAAATTGTGTGGTAAAATATATCGCTACAGATTGTATCCCACAAACAGATCCTTGTGATGTAACTTACCAAATCAGTGGCAATAGATTGATTATTGAAAATTTAGATTTCCCAATCAATTCAGTAAAAATATACAATGCTATAGGTTACAGTGAAGTATTTTCTTGTGACAATTGGTCTTCTGTTTGTACTCAAAGAGAACGCATCAATTTACAACCAGGAACTTATTTCCTAAACATTCAGACTTATGAAGATTGGAATAATCCAGTTTGTAACATTTCTGAAATGATTACCATTGGAAGTGCTCGACAAGGAAATGGAAATAACTCAAGCGAACCAATTGATTTTGAAATTGAAGAATCCATTTCAAATACTAAAAATGAGGTAGCCGTTTTCCCTAATCCAGCTCAAAATGAAATTAATTTGTCTTTAGAAAATTATTTAGAAAAAGACATTCAGATTTTGATGGTGGACCAAATGGGCAAACAGCAACAAGAAATATCTATCCAAAACAATCAAGACCACCTGATTAAAATTCCTTTAGACAATGTCCGAAATGGCATTTATCTGATTTGGATTCATCCAGCAGGATCAAAACCAATCAGTAAAAAAGTCTTGGTTAGAAAAGATTATTAAGAAATCTAAGTTGCGATGAATAAATAATCAGAGTTGTAAAACTGGAAATGAGTAAATAAGACACTATTGTTCGAGAATTTTTAAATCTTAATAATTGGAGCCAATTTTATCATTTCAAATTTATTCATTTTATCATTATTAAAATAGATCGCAACTTTAGTTAAGAGGTATTAAGTAACTCATGAACATGTTACAAAACCGTCTCGAATTTGGAGTCATCCGAGTTCGGGATTTTTTTATGCTTTTTTTTAAAACCATATAAGGACATATAAGTCTCTAATAAATTGGGTTAACAGTTTTTTCTTATATGGTTCTCAAATGACTTATATGGTTTATTATTTCAAACCGAACACATCCAATCCAATCATAATACTTACTTTTAGGTTGAACTTTAAAACAGTAAGAAATTACTGGCTCTTTTCACCCTAAATTTTTCAACTATGAACAAAATTTTACTCTTTATTTTTACGCTACTTTCAACGGTAGCAATTGGTCAATCTGACCTTATCATTACAGGCGTCTTTGATGGACCACTGCCGACTGGTATCCCTAAGGGAATGGAAATTTATGTCCTAAATGATGTGGCAGATTTGAGCATCTACGGCGTAGGCTCTGCCAATAACGGACAAGGAACCGACGGAGAAGAATTTACTTTATCTGGTTCGGCAGCAGCAGGTGACTTCATTTATATTGCATCAGAAATTGATGGTTTTACCGAGTTTTTTGGTTTTGCTCCAACCTTCAATGGCGAAGCATCAATGGGAATCAATGGCGACGATGCAGTCGAATTATTTATGAATGGAAATGTAGTCGATGTATTTGGTGACATCAATGTAGATGGATCTGATACTGGCTGGGAATACCTGGATGGTTGGGCATATCGCATCAATGGAACTGGCCCAGATGGAACAACTTTCGTAGAAGACAATTGGGATTATAGTGGTGCTAATGCTTTTGACGGAGAGACAAGCAACGCCAGTGCTGCAACACCTTTTCCAATGGGTTCCTACTCTTTGAGTCCTAACCTGAGAATGGTTTTAAATAATGACGCCATTACAATTCAGGTTAACGAAACTACTTCAATTGATGTATTGGCAAATGATAATTTGCCATTCGGGTTTACTCAGGTTTTCATGGGTCTAAACCCTTCCAATGGAATGGCTATGCTTACGCCAAACAACGTTTTCAATTATACTCCAAATACAGACTACTGTGGAGATGACACTTTTACCTATGCGGTTTGTGATAGTACAAATGTTTGTGATACAGCATCCGTTACGGTCACTATCGAATGTCCTAAAGTCTATAATTCTTCCTCTATCGGAGATGCTTCTATGATTGATGCAGAAGGGAATCCTACGATGAATGATTCCTTAGTTGCCTTGACAGGTGTGGTGCATAGTATCAACTTCCGTCCAGGTGGATTGCAGTTTGCTTTGATTGATGCGAACAATGATGGCATCATGGTTTTCAGCAACAGAGACTCTTTGGGATATACGGTTATGATGGGCGATGAAGTTACCGTAAACGGCGCTATTGGAAGTTTCCGTGGTGTACTTCAGATAAATGCAGATGAGGTTAATCTTAACTCAAGTAGCAATACACTTTTTGACCCAACTGTAGTTACTGCTTTGAATGAAGACACTGAAAGTCAATTAATTAAGATAGAAAACTTAACGATTGTAGATCCTGCTGACTGGACCAATGATGACCGAGGTTTTAATGTAGATGTAACTGATGGGACCAATACATACAGCATGAGAATCGTGCCTGCTACTGATATTTTTGGAACTGCTGTTCCTATGACGGGGGTTGATATTGTGATGAATGTAACAGGTATTGGTGGTCAATTTTCTTTTAACCCCGAAAATTTTGATGGCTATCAAATCCAACCAAGATCATTAGATGATTTAGAGATTTTATTTGTCGATAGTACGGTTGATGTGGAGTGGGCTCAAGACATTGTTTTAGCTCCAAACCCAACTGCGGATATTTTGAATATCACAGGTGCGCCACGAGTTGACCGTTTGACAATTCTAAATGCACTTGGTCAGGTTGTTAAAGTTGAAAATCAACCATCTATCAATCATAACATCAATGTGAGTGATTATACAAATGGAATTTATTTCATTCGTTTTGAAAAAGAAGGAACGTTTTGGGCGACTTCTTTTGTCAAAAAATAAAAATTTTTAATAAAAGTAAAAACGCGTTTTTTTAGCGTTTTGATTTATTCTAAAAATAGAAAAGCGACGCCTTGTTTGAGGTGTCGCTTTTCATTTTTTAGATTCAAACTTAATCCTATTCTATTCCCCCGATGCTTTTGGGCCACCTACGCGATAGCCAAAACTGACAAGTCCCAAAACATACCAATCGTTTTTATCTGGATTGGCAGAAACAGAAATACCATCTAAATAATCATTGAATGGGGTTCTGGTGAAGGCTTCAACTGCGATGTTAATTTTTTGAGAAACATCATACTTTAGTCCAAAACCTATTGGAATAAAAAAGTGATTCTTCTTAAAATCTTGATCTTCTGCACTCATAGGAGAAGTTCCAGATGAAACCTCTGGGGAAACATTGATATATCCCAAACCTATGTTTACAAAAGGAGAAAAAGTCTTGGAGAAAATGCCAACATCATCATATCTGTTTTTACCCAAAAAGGCATATTCGGCAGAAATACTGGCATCAAAGAAGTTGGTTTCAAAACTAAAAGTTCTATCACCAGCTTTGTCTCTAAAATTGTCATCAGTACCACTGAAGCTACCTAAATTGGCAGAAGCACGAAAAGCAAACTTATTAGAAAAATGACGTTTGTAAAATAATCCACCTGCTGCTGCTGCTCCTTTCATACTAAAAGAAGAATAAACTAAATCTCCTTGATAAGTAGCAAAGCCAGCAGATAGGCCGATTTCGTCATTTTGAGCAAAAGATAAAAGAGGAATCAATACGAAAATTGATAAAATTGAGATTGTTCTCATTTCATTGGTTTTATGTGAAAAAATATAATTATTTACACTTTTGGGGTCGCTCGATATTTTAAAAGGAGGGATCGAGCAAATTGAAATGCAAATATTATAAATTCCCCATATATATCCATGTTTTATTGATACTTACTATCACC
>CALHBQ010000566.1 GCA_937930815.1 uncultured Saprospiraceae bacterium
AAAAGCAGGAAAAATTGAAGTCCAAGGATTCTTTGCCACTGCTTCCGAGATTGCAGATTTAAACTTTTCAACACTCGAAAAACCATTGATAACAGGCCGTTCAGTTGGAATACTCTCCCTTGCTTTTAAAATTGCTCTTTGTGGGAAAATGGAGGGATAAAACACCACTCCACCCTGGAAATAATCTCCAATTTTCCAATGATTTTCGAAGCCTTGATTACCAAAAGAAAAATCGAGGAACAAAGCTGTTTCACCAGTGTTTTCGCCCATAAGCCAAGTTCGTCGGAAAGTCAATTGTTCTTCGCGACCCATTTTCAAACCGACGACTTGCCAAATATCCCAAGTGCCTTCCTCATCGAGTAGCGCGTCTTTCTTAATATTTACTCCCGCGAGGGTTAGTATTTCTATTTGAAAAGGAGGTGGAAGCGTTTCTAATTTTTTGAGACCGTTCATGAGTAGATACATTTCGCCGATGGTCATCATGACTTGCTCGTGCCAATCATCTTGTCCCAAAACATGAATCAATCCGCGCAACTTCCGTCCGATACTTCCCAATTTCGCATCTACCATACGAGTCGAAATATTAATCAATCGCTCTGCTCCTTGCGATTCGAGAGAAGCGATACCTTCGCGCATCAAGTCTTCGAGCCAAGTTTGTAACTCGCCCAAACCTGCTTTCATTTCCGCAATTCTTTTTTCGGAAGTGATATTGGATGCACTCCAAACCTTTTGATTTGAGGGAGCAATTTCTTCCGTTTGATCAGCGGGAGAAGTGATTTCTTCTCTCTGTCTTTTTGCAGCCCGTTTATCACGTCCCTCCAACCAACTTTCAATCTCTTCTGGAATATTATCCCCTACTTTGAAAGAGCCATTATTTTCAAAAAGCAAAATCCCCAAACCCAATGCATGCTTACATGGAAACTTCCGACTCGGACAAGAGCATTTGAAACCCGGGCCATTCAAATCAACTGCGGCGATGAAGGGTTTGCCAGGCGTTTTGTATTCTCCCCAAACTGCTCGTTCGTTACCTTCCAACAATTGCCAACGCCAAATGCTTGCGCATTGTCGAGCACGTTCTGTGTTCGTATCATCAGAAGCCGCTGCCAGCAATTGTTGTTTGGTAAGAATCATTTGAGGTCAAAAGTAATTTGAAATAACTACTTTCACTTGCATTTTACACAAAAACTACTTTAATGAATAACGAATTATTCGGCATTCCTAACATGGATGTTTACCTCATCATGGGGGTCCTGATTTTCTTTGGCTTAATCGAAGTTATCTCAGGCTACCTCCAACGCACCCAACGCAAGTCCGATGATTGGATTCAGGAATTTGGCGGATTCATTGTTTTGTCATTGGGAATTAAGCCTTTGATTGTTGGTAGTGTTTATTTTTTAGGCACTCAGTTTTTTGCGGAAACGCAAGGAATAATGAGCACCATGAGTTTTTGGATTACGCTTCCAACCTATTTACTCATTGATGATTTGATGCAATATTGGTATCATCGATCAGCGCACGAAAATCCTTTTTTGTGGAAACTACACCGCGCCCATCATCAAGCGGAGGAGATGGGATTTTTTGTTTCTTATCGAAATGCAGGTTTATATTATTTGCTCATGCCCAATATTTGGTGGGTTGGATTGTTTACTTTTTTAGGTGGAGGATTGGCCGTTGCCGCGGGGTTGGTCATGAAACAATTGGTTATTATCGGTTCTCACTCAACCGTAACGTGGGATTCCTTTTTTTATAAAAATAAAATATTGACACCCATTATCTCTGTTTTGGAACGCATTATTATCACACCTGCTTTCCATCATGCACATCATGGCAAAAGTAAACTCGACGGCGTAAGTGACCCAAATGGTAATTTTGGAAACATGTTTTCCATTTGGGATCAATTGTTTGGAACGGCTGTTTTCAATCGTCAATTGCCGGAAGAATATGGTTTACCCAACGACCCAAAAGAACATTGGACGGCTTCTTATTTTTATCCTTTGGTAAAAGCAAAAGATTCGCAAAATGAAATGTCAGCAGGTCATCAAAAGGTTTCCACAGTTCATGCGGAGCCGACGACTATTCGATTGGAAAAAGGAAAGAAATATCTCTATTGCCAATGCGGGATGAGTAAGACTCAGCCGTTCTGCGATGGCTCACATCATGGCACTAAAATCAAACCTTTTCTCTTTGAAGCTAAGCGAACGGGTAATGTCAAATTATGTAATTGTAAATTGACGAAAGGAGCGCCGTTTTGTGATGATTCGCATGTTGATTTTAAGGTTTAAAAGTGCCTTTTCAAAATCATGGCGCGTAGCGACATAAATATTGGTAGAAATATTTAATCAATGAGCCCAATCGGCGCATAGCGACGATAACATTAAACCGAAAAATGTTAGTATCGCTACGCGCTACAGTGAATTTTATCCTTTTTGCTACCAATGTTGATGTCGCTACGCGCCAAATTCTTTTTATGAAAAACAGAAAAGTCAGTTTTTCATCAACATTCTCCGCAATAAAGTTAGGAGCTATGAAACGCTCAAAACTAAATTCAACTTTTTTTCAAAAAAAATAGGGGATGTTTTAAATGAATGATACTGGTGGGTACAACCCATTTTATTACCATTTAAATTATTTCTCATGAAAAAATCAAATTCAGTTTTCTTAGCACTAATGTTCTGTTTTACAATCATCACTTTAAACTCTTGTAACAAAGAATATTACGATGATGATTTTGATACCTATGTGGAGGAAGAAGGTGGTCAAAACAATGACGATCATGATGATAATGACGATCATGACCACGACAATCAAGGAGATGGAGATTACATCGCCGCATATCAAATAAACGGAGATAACATCTCCAAAATGGATGCTAACAATATCGGTCAAGCATGGATGCAAGATGAATTGAAGCACCGCGAAATGTTTGAAAGATATACTCAATTGATACCTGCAGACCAACGTGGAGCAATCACTCAATTTCAAGTAATTGATGGACAAGGCGGATTGTACGGATACGTTTACCCGCTCAACGCTGACTTGTCGGAATGGGCAATGGGATTGGCAATTGATGCGGCTTATTCAGGTGGTATTTTAGATGCTGACGGTGAGATTTCTTATACCATCATCCACGAGTTTGGACACGTTTTAACTTTAAATAATAAACAATTAGATGCCGGTAATTCTAACTGTTCGACTTATAATCCGGGCGAAGGATGTTCAAATCAAAATTCATACATCAATCTATTTTACAACAATTATTGGGCGGATATTTTTGATGAACACCAAAGTCTTTCAGCAGAAAGATTTTATGAAAAATACCAATCAAGATTTGTAACGGACTACGCTGCGACGAATCCTGTCGAAGACATCACTGAGTCGTTTACTAAATTTGTTATCAACAATAACAAAGCAACTGGAAATACAATTGCCGACCAAAAAGTGAATTTCATGTATGATTTTGACGAACTGGTTATGTTGAGGGATTACATAAAAATGAGCGGCAATACGATTAAGAAACCAGCTAATTACAACTCGAAACAAGTACATAGAAAAAACAACAGATTGGCCGTTTCACATTAAGAAATTTTGCAATTTCCTATTCCAAATAAAGGACTTTAGCGAATATTCGCTTAAAATATAATAATTCTCTCTGACCAATAAAATTAATCTGTATATTGAGGTTTCTACTGTAAAACGTAGAAACCTTTTTTAGTTTTAAAGCCACGTTCTCTCTCTAAAAACATTTTGGAAGCAGCTTCCAAAAACAAAACGAATTTATGAGCCAAAATATACACTCCACCATCCTTGGTACGGGTCATTACCTACCCAATAAGGTCGTTAAAGGATCTGACTTTCTCAACCATGAATTCCTCAACAGAAGAGGAGAAGCATTTGATTTAGAAAATGAAGTTATCATTGAAAAGTTCTTCGGCATCACTGGTATTGCCGAGCGACGATATGCTGATGATAATCAAGTTGCATCTGACCTCGGGTTCTTAGCTTCAGAGAAGGCGATTGCTAATGCAAAAATTAACAAAGAGGATCTCGACTATATCATCGTTGCGCATAATTTTGGAGATGTAAAAAAAGGAAATGTTCGGGTAGATTGTATGCCGACTTTGGCATCAAGAATCAAACAAAAACTGCAAATCGAAAATCCATATTGCGTCGCGTATGATTTGCCTTTTGGTTGTCCAGGTTGGGTGGAAGCAATGATTCAGGCCAATTATTTCATTAAATCTGGAGATGCTAAAAAGATCTTGATTGTCGGGACAGAAACCCTTTCGAGAGTCGTCGATCCACATGATCGAGATAGTATGATTTACGCAGATGGCGCAGGTGCAACTGTTCTCGGAGCAACTGATTCAGGTGATGGGATTATCGCTCATTTGACCCGTTCAGATACCATCGAACATGCTAAATTATTGTGGATGGGTGAATCCTACAAAGAGGGATATGGTGATGATATTTTCATTAAAATGGAAGGACGTAAACTCTACAACTACGCGCTCACACATGTTCCACCTTTAGTAAAAAAATGTATTGAAAAAGCAGGAATCGAAGTCACTGATGTCAAGAAAGTACTCATACACCAAGCCAACGAAAAGATGGATGAAGCAATGCTTCAGCGACTTTTCAAATCATACGGAATCAATGAAGTTCCTGAAGGTATCATGCCGATGATTATCGAAAAAATGGGGAACAATTCAGTCGCGACCGTTCCAGTTCTTTTAGATAAAATCATGAGAGGTGAACTCAAAAAACATAATATCAACAAAGGAGACTACATTATTTTGGCCTCTGTGGGAGCTGGAATGAATTGTAATGCAATAGTCTACAAGGCATAAGTATTTGGATAGTACCGTTTTTTCTAAAGTCCGTTGTACTTTCGCGACCGTAACAAAACTTACTATCAGTGTATAATCTACTCAAGCCGCTACTTTTCCTTTGGCAACCAGAAAAAGCCCACCACCTCACGGTTGGTTTATTAAAATTCGTTTTGGCTATTCCGCTTGTCAATTCCATTTTCAAAAGTATTTATTCTTATAAAAATGAATCTTTGAAAAGAACCTTTATGGGTTTGAATTTTGAAAACCCAGTGGGCCTAGCTGCAGGTTTTGATAAGGATGGAAAATATTATCGCCAAATGGCCAGTCTCGGTTTTGGTTTTATAGAAATAGGAACGGTCACTCCAAAACCACAGATAGGAAATCCACAACCACGTTTGTTTCGCTTACCAAAAGATAGAGCATTAATCAATCGAATGGGTTTCAATAACGAAGGTGTAGATGCCCTCGTCGAGCGCTTAAAAGAAAAACGCCCCAAAGACGTTATCATCGGAGGAAATATTGGTAAAAATAAAACGACACCAAATGATGAAGCCGTCAATGATTAT
>CALHBQ010000567.1 GCA_937930815.1 uncultured Saprospiraceae bacterium
GGTTTGGGATCATATCTCAAATGTTTGAAATCTAAACGAACAGGCGAATATTGCAATCGACTAAATTCAGAGGACTCTAACAATATCGTTTTTTCAATTCCAGTTTTGGTTTGCACGGTATCTATCGAACTTGGAAAGTACAAATTGATTCCTTCCAAACTTTTGACAATTGGGTGTGAAGATCGAGGTACAACAACTGGATGGTAAAAATAGGGGAACATCTCTATTTGCGGATTATTGCTTTGCTGACCAATCACTTGAGGTATACGCGTACATTGCATATCCAAAACCAAATTTGGAAGAATTCTAAATCCATATTTGAAAAATTGATCATCCAGATTAAGTGGCAAATCATATGGGACATAAAATTCTTTTCCCTGCAAGCTATCCAAATTCACATTCAACTTATCGATCAACCACATGACTTTTCCACCTCTCATTACATATTGGTCAATGATAAATTTGTCTCTTTCAGAAAATCCAACAAGTGGTTTTGCAATAATTAAAATTGCAACTTTCTCAGGAGACAACGAATAAACGCTATCCAAATTTATTCTTCCTGAATCATAAAACGGAGCAATTACGGTTTCGATATCTTGTGTTTGCATTGGCCCCAACTCGCCATGCCCTTCGGTAAAAGCGACCAAAGGTTGTTTGTAGGTTCGATCCAGTTTGTCGATTGCATTTGCAATCTTATATTCTAAAAGACTGATAGAATTGTTTAGAATTCGTTCAGGAGACATGCCTGGAATCTCAGGTTCCAATAGACTGATTGGAATGGTTTTGTTCTTGTAAGAAAGCATTGCAAATGGGTAAATCAACTTTTCAGTTGTGCCTTCTTTATCTTTCAACCTTAAGTTCACAGGACGAACACCTTGGTCAGAAAGTATTTTTCTACGCTCGTTAATTTGCTCAACATTTCCAAGGTTGGGATCTTCAAAAATGTATTCAATATTTCCTGATTCAGATCGAAAATCGTCTAAAATATCTTTTGTAGCGTTTTGTAATCTTTTGAAACCGGCAGGAAATTCTCCTTCCAATAAGACGCGAACCAAGACTGGATCTTCCACATCTGCTAATAGATTTTTGGTTGCTTTGGTAAGTGTAAATCGTTTGTCTTCCGTTAGATCCAAATGATTGTAAAAGTAACTTCCGATGATGTTTACGAAAATTAAAATACCAATAATCAACCCTGCATTTATTATTGCTCTGATCATAAATTTACCACTTTCTTCTTCCGATGGAAGTAACAGTTAATACCAAAAATGCGATAATTAAACTTAAAAAATATAGGACATCGCGAGAGTCAATCACTCCACGACTAATCGATGTATAATGATAATCGATACCCAACATTTGGACGACGTTGTCCACTTTTCCAACAAAAATTGGAAGTTTACTGAAAAAGTAAAATCCATAATAAAAAATAAAACAAAAGAAGGTCGCAAGGATAAAGGCGACAATTTGATTGTTGGTCAACGAGGAACAAAAAATTCCAATCGCCACGAATGAGCCGCCTAAAAGCAATAGTCCAATATAAGAACCAGCGATGGCTCCTGCATCAAGATTCCCCACTGGCGAGCCCAACTGATGAATCGTATAATAGTAGAGTAGGGTCGGTAAAATCGCGAATCCAACCAAAAGCCAAGAGGCAAAATACTTCCCAGCAACGATTTGAAAATCGGTCAATGGCTTGGTGGCCAAAAGTTCAATTGTACCAGACTGTTGCTCTTCCGAAAACGAACGCATCGTAATCGCTGGAATCAAAAACATGAATATCAATGGGCCAATATCAAACAACTGATCCAGTGTAGCATAATTGTAACCCAAAATACTGGTATCTGGAAAAACCCACATCATCAAACCTAATATTGCGAGGAAGGTACCGATTGTAATGTACCCAATGAGTGAACTAAAAAACGAATTTATTTCTTTGTAAAATATACTTAGCATGTAGCGTTAATGGATTGTAAATCAGTGTATTATAAACTTCTTTTTGGAACATAAACAGTGTGCCTGTCATTGTAAATGAGTAGGCATTTAAATAGTTTTTCTTCAATCTCCCAATCTTCTAAATCTTTGATCGAATTAAGTAGAGGGATATCATCTTGAACGAATTCAATTAGATTTTTTTGATTGTAGTCAACAACTTTTCCGTTTTTCCATGAAAGTATTTTTTCTATTTTGTTGGTTCTTTTTTTCTCGACATAACCAGTTCTAAACGGCTGGCCATTGAGCGGATTGTATGCCTGTATTTTCACCTTTTCAATTTCTGTTTCTTCAAAAGAGTAATACCCTAAAACACCTCGAATTTTGAGTCCATAGAACTTCCCCATGTTAGCATCAGAAATTAGTCCTGAGTTAATGTATGGCACTCCTTTTATACTAACTGCATAGACATCTTTTAAAGGAAGCAAGTTTTCATTTTCTTTAAAACGAAGTTCTTTTACTTCGGCGAGAAGGGTAGTGGGGTTTGTGAAATATGTTGAGGTAAGAGTGTCCCAACTATAGTCAGGTTGATTGTTCTTTAAGCTTTCGAACGAAAGATAAATTCCGTTTTCAAATGAAAAATTTCTGGTTACCAAGACACTGTCTTGAGACCAAATCGTAAAACACTGAAAAACCAAAATGAATAATGTAAGTATCCTCATAATTTAAAAGAGGGGCAACACCCCCTCATCAGTTGTAGCAAAAGTAAGATATTAGGTCATCTCCAAAAGCATATCGCTGTAAGAATTATTAATTAAGTCTTTTTCTTCGATTTTGAATAACTCTAAATAGGCATCACATTGGGCTTTTAATTTTTCATATGCACCTTCGTTCTTTTCTCCTTCTACTTCTATCTCAACAAATTTTCCAAGTCCTTTCACTTCATCCAAATGAAATTTTACATTATCAATATAAGAAATTTCACGTTGTTTATCAACTGTAACCATTGCACCTAACGAATTGATTAACAAGGTTTTAAGCTTAGAATTCGGTTCTGTTTTATATAGTGCAAAATCAGATTGTTTTGGCCCAGAGATATTTGGGCGAGTATATTGTATTAAATTATTTTCAATCGTTCCTTCTCGTAATTTGAGTCTTCCATTTTTCACATTGAAATAGGTATCAATCTGATGATCGATTCCTTTAAAATCTGCGTTCTGCGATTTTAATATTTTTCGAATTTCAGCATGATTATCGCACCTTGCTTTTATTTCAATGTTTATTCGAGCCATCTGTTTTTTAATTTTGGGCAAATAAAGTGATTTTTTGTATAAAAATTTAAAAGTATTAATTTTCAAACATTCTCAAAGTTATCCGTAATATTGAGTAGTTTTTCAAAACAATAAAAACTTATTTCTATGTCATTACAAGAAGATTTAAACAATAAAAAAGACGAATTGAAAGAGGATTTAATTAGTAAAAAG
>CALHBQ010000568.1 GCA_937930815.1 uncultured Saprospiraceae bacterium
TGGAACGTATGAAAATGTTTCTTCCCATATCATTTCTTTATTTTGATAAGGATTTACAACTTCTCCAAAAAACATAAAATAAGAACGATTTTCAACAGGAAAATTTGATATAAATGGGCGTTCATCTCTCTGATTTTCTAAACCAAAATCCAAATCAATCGGCATAAGATCAGGCACTCTAATTACAATTTTCATTTCCAAAGTATCCTTAAAATTCGGATCATTAACATCAAATACCTCAACCTTAGCCGTTAATGAATCTGTACTTTCAGGTGCAGATAAAAATTCAATATTATGATCTATAAAAATACGTTGTCCTCCATCTATAAAATCAGTTTGATCCAAATTCGTATAGCAATTTGAGACTGTACCAGTTTGTCCAGTGCATCTATAATCCCAATCAGCAGGAACATGGCTTTCTATAGTTCTATATCGCAATTCAATTTGGTCATTCAATAAATTTCGAATCCCAATCGACGTTTGATATTCCCTTGGATTTTGTACCTCTTCACAAGAAATCCACTCAATGATTCTATGTTCCGAAAAAGGAATATTAAATGTTTGCGCTTGAATCCAAAAAGAGACCAAACAAAAAAAGAAAGTAATTCTAATATTCATAAAATTGATTTTATTAAAATGTAGTTTGCTTTAATAGAGCAAGTTATGTTCCAATGACATTATTTTAATTGAAATATTGCTTTCTCAGTTTAAAAACAAGCAAGTAAAGGAATTCTAACCTGGCTCAGCTTCCGATCCACTCTCTCGTCGCAACAATCCACGAAACGCATCTTTTGCAGAATTACCATTGACAATCACATTGTAAACTTCGTTAGCAATCGGCATCGACACTCCGTATTCTTCTGCCAATTCAATAACTACTCCGACACTCTTGACGCCTTCGGCAACCATATTCAAACTATCTAAAATTTCTTGAAGTTTTCTTCCTTTTCCAAGTTCAAAACCGACGGTACGGTTACGGCTGAGGGGACTATTGCAAGTGGCCAACAAATCACCCATTCCAGCCAAACCGGCGAAGGTCAATGGTTGGCCACCCATAGCTACTCCGAGACGGGTTAGTTCGGACAAACCTCTGGTGATGACGGCAGCTTTGGTATTGTCACCAGCACCTGCCCCATCTCCCATTCCTGCGGCAATGGCGATGATATTTTTGAGCGCGCCACCGAGTTCGCAACCTATAACATCTTCGTTGGTATAGATTCTAAAAAGACCAGTGCTGAATAACTTTTGTAAACGTCGAGCGATGGTATCATCGACCATGGCAATTACACTTGCAGCGGCTTGACCTTTCATGATTTCGCGAGCGAGATTTGGACCAGTGAGTACGCCAGCAGGATGACCGGGCATTACGACTTCGATGATTTCGGTCATGCGCATTTTGGTTCCTTTTTCTAATCCTTTTGTTAAACTAACAATTGGCACCCACGGGCGAATATGAGGTTTTGCATCTTCTAAAACTTGACGAAAACTTGGAGAAGGAATTCCCATCACAATCACATCTGCGTCTTGAACTGCTTCTTTGATAGATGTGGTAGCGCGGAGTGATTCGGTCAATTTTGCCCCGGGCAAATACCGTTCGTTTTTATGAAAACTATTGATTTCGTTGACGGTTTCTTCGCGTCTTGCCCATATTTTGGTTGGGCTGTTTTTGGCAGTGAGGGAGGCAACTGTAGTGCCCCATGAACCTCCTCCGAGTAGTCCTACTTTTAGCATAATTTTGGTGTTTTCTCTGTGCATCTCCGTGTCTTCTCTGTGAATCTCTGTGTCCAAAAAGCGTTTCGATGGGACACAGAGATACACGGAGAAGCACAGAGGTTCACAGAGGCGTTATTTTTTCTCCTGCCCCAGCTCCTCTAAAAATTTATCTCGAATCTTATCTATATTTTTATTAAAAGTTTTATCTGTCCACCGTTTGGTTGAAATGGCAGGAAGTACTTTTACTTCAATGGCAGCAGGTTTAAAAATATTGGTGCCACGTGGCATTGCGTCATGCGCGTTTTTTATAACAATCGGAATAATCGGAACGCCAGCTTCTCTCGCCAAATGGAATGCTCCTTTTTTGAATTTTCCTAAATTATAATCATAACTCCTCGTTCCTTCTGGAAAAATGATAATGGAAGTTCCCGTTTTGAGCGCATCGACAGCGGGTTTCATTGCTTCAATAGCTTTTTGTCTGTTTTTTCTATCAATGAAAATCACTCCACCTGCTTGCATCAATTGACCAATGATTGGGTACATCTGCAATTCTTTTTTAGCAATTCCAGTAGCGTTTTGACGAACCAATTTTGCAGCAATAAACATATCGACATTGCTCTGATGATTGAGTACGAAAACGGCTGGTCGCTTTTTCCAGAGGTGCTCTTCTCCTTTTACAACCAATTTTATACCTGCCACTCCACAAACCAAATCACCGACGGTTGACATTAGAGAATTGACTCCTTCGCCCCATGAGTTGGAGGTAACCCCATCGCTGATGGCTTTGAGCGTTGCAGGAAGTAAGGTTCCAAAAGCCAAACCTGTTCGCATCAAATTTGGAATTGTAGCTCGGTCTTCTCCATCGAATCGATAAATCGGCCAGTCATTTTGAAAGGCAATCGCAGTCAATTTTGTATCGGGATTCATCGGTCTTGGATGGCCAACGATTTCTAAAAGCGGCAAATCTTCAGCGCTGTCGGTATAGAAATAACTTTTCGCTAAATCTAATTTATGGTCTTTTACAAGCTCCTTGGCAGCATGTGCTTTTCCTGCACCCCAGCAGGCAGGTTCAATAATTTCACCTGTGAATTTTCCTTTTTTAACTTCCATCCGCGTACACATGATATGGTCGATCCCTAAATCTCGTGCGATTGGATTTACCTGATATGGCGTCGCTGCGGAGATGATGGCAACCGTATGCCCTTGAGCCATGTGCGCAGCAACCATTTCCCTTGCTTCTGGATAAATTTTATCAGCCAATTCTTTTTCAAAAACCTCCTCTCCTACTTGTATGAAAACTTGTTCGTCAATTCCATTTACCCCTTTGGCACCGACTGCCGCGAGACCTGCGAAATTGCCATTTCCAGTTGCGTAAACAAGAACGCCGGCGAATTGAGCGATGATTTCTTTAGTCGTCATTTGCCCACTCAACATTCTTGATTGGAAAAATTGTTTAGCTGAAAAACTGCTGATGAGCGTTTTATCTAAATCGAAAAAAGCACCGATATGACTGCCCGATTCCGATTGCATAATTTCATGCGTAATCGCTTCAGTTTTGGAACCTGGAACAAAATTTCTTTCTACTGGAACCGCTGGAAGAGAATCTGGTGGTTTGGTTAAAGTTATCTTTTGAAGCTGGGTGATTCGTGACCAAACATCATCCAATTGACCCATGAAATTATCAATTTCAGTGGTCTTTAGGTTTTTACCAATTGGAATTAAATTCAAGTTTTTAACCAATCGAATTCCGTTTTTCAAAAATGGTTTTGAGACCGATTCCATTCGTTGAATCATGCCTTGCCATTGCATGGTTTCACCTATAAATTGACAATCTTCTGCAAATTGAGATTCGTTGAAATGGTTATCTGTATTCCAACTTTTGAGTGAATGGGCAACGACTCGATATGCCTCAACGTAAGTTGAAAGCACCACTGGAGCCACCAACATTCTTTGTTTTTCGATGAGGGCTTTTACTCCTTTTTCTGGGTTTTGAATTGTGGTTTCCCAATTAGGATCAAGGAAAGATAAGTTGCGCTCAATTTCTTCCGTAAAGTTTTCCTTTTTAGAAAAGAAAAATTCGAACTTGAAAAGATTACGCAAATTCATGATTTCTTGCCAAAACAATAAGGCCGAATCTTCTACCTCCGATTCCGATATTTTTAATAAAGCCAACTCGATAAATGCTTGATGATACAAATGATGAACCGCCATATTTGCATAATAAGTC
>CALHBQ010000569.1 GCA_937930815.1 uncultured Saprospiraceae bacterium
ACTATCTGATGATGCAGCCATTTGTTCTTCTTTTGAACCTTCGCCAAACAGATTTAAACGAATCGAATGACCTCCCAATTCTTTGATCGAATCAACCCATTTCTTATGATTTTCAACACCTTCCAATCTTTTCTTTTCATCCTGAATACCTAAATCACCTTCTCCGTCAACCATTATCAAAAGGTTTTTCATTCCATTATCAGTGGCATGCGTTTTTAGGTAACCGGTCATTTTTTTGACTGCTACCAATAAGTTCGGGGCATCTTCATAATACTTCGCATACAAATGATTTACATATTCCAATCCCTCAAAACCTAACTCAGAAGCAGTTTTGGCAAACGTCATCGGATCGACTCCATGATTTCGATAAGATTCGTTGAGCGACCATTGAGCCAATGACCATTTAAAAAATAGTTCATCCACAGCTTTTTCTGTTTTTGTGGTGGAGGTATTGGTCGAATTACCGCAACCTACCAAACCAAAAGCTCCTAATGATACACTGGCAAGAGAGGTGTTTTTTACGAAAGTGCGTCGCTTCATTTTATACAGGTTTAATTTTAAGTTGTTTAAAAAAAGATTTCAAGCTGCAAATTCGAATCTAAAGAACCTGATTTTGTGAAATTTATTCGCCGTAGCGATGCTATGCCTCATAAATTTCACTTCATCAGAACCTTTAGCTGCGGATTTTCGCTTCTGAACTCCATTCTTAAACAACTTCGTTGAAAATCGTTTTGCATCTGCAATATAAAAAGTGTTATTGTTTTTTTTACAAAAAGTAAAATTGTACTGGAATAAGTCGTCCAGAAAATTCGTTATTTTGATTTTGAAAAGTGCTGAAAAATTTTGGAAGACAATGTTGAAAAATAAAATATCCATCCTGATATTCTTGCTTCTCGCAGGCACCTCTCTTTTTAGCCAATACGTCAAATTGCTAAGTTGGAACATTCAGGACTTTGGCCCAACCAAAGATGAAACGGAATTAGAAATCATCGCCAATGTGATGAAAGACTTCGACATCGTTGCCATTCAGGAAGTGGTGACCAATCCAAAAGGCGCTCAAACCTTAGCCAAGTTGGCTGATATTTTAAATAGAAAAGGTGCGCGTTGGGATTATAAATACAGCGACCCAACTGATAGTCCGCCATACAAAACAGAGCGGTATGCTTATTTGTGGAAAACTAAAAAAGCGAAACTAATTGGCGATCCATGGCTCTGGAAGGCGGCCGCAGGATTTATTGATCGCGAACCATTTTTTGCTCGATTTGAAGTTGATACGCGGCCATTGCTTTTGGTCAATTATCATGCTCGTAGATATGATACACAACCAGAACGGGAAATTAAATATTTTCGACAATTGCCCGATGAGTACCCAGATGATATTTTGGTTTTCATGGGTGATTTCAATGTCAAACCCAAACACACCGTTTTCAACCCATTGAAAAAAATGGGGTATCGGCAGGTTTTGAAAAACGAAAAAACGACGCTCAAAAGAAAATGCACCAAGAAAGGAATTTACGTGCATCGGTCGATTGACAATATTCTTTATCCAGCCCAAAAAACACTTTTTGAAAATGGGGGAGTTGTTGATTTTGTGGGTGGTTGTGATCAGCTTTTAGAAAGGAGAAAGATTTCAGATCACTTGCCAGTGTTTTTGATTTTGTTGCTTTATCCAGATTGAAACTAATACTTTAGTACGTAAACACAAAGAAGTATATGTAAAAGCACTTTTCAACTGTTCCCACTTTTGAGCAGACTGTAAAAGCTTCTCCAATAAATTTAGTATTATTTTCAGTGTAGCGAGCATAGATCAAAAAAGCCCCGCAAGTCAAATGACTTACGAGGCTTATGCTTCTTTGAAAGCGGTCCGGACGGTATTTATTTAAACTCTCATAAAGCCCTGACAGTCAATTTTTTAATAGGTCTAATTGGCAAAGTGTAAAGAAACTGTAAAAAAATCCTTTTATAAAGGTGCAAAGTTTTTACATTAGTTCAAAGGTCTTAAATTCAAACACACCGAAAAGCTAATCTTTGTAATGGAAGTAACGACAGGATATAAAAAAGCACTCGAATTAATTGAAGAATGTATTCAAACGAAAGATCCCGTTTTGGACTTAGGTTATCTTGGACTTCATGAAGTTCCATCTGAACTTAGAAAATGTGAACATATAGAAGGTCTAAACTTATCTCCTTTCACATTGGATCAAATAGAAGAAGGGTTGGAAGATATAGATAATGATATCTTTAAGTTTAACCAGTTGTCCCATATTCCGACTTTTTTTAGTTCATTCAAGAAGCTAGAGTGGTTAATTCTTTCAGGGAATAAAATAGAGCAGGTAGAAGAATTAGGTTCTTTAACTAATTTGCAGTGGCTCGACATTTCAGGGAATGAAATAGAGGAGGTAGAAGGATTAGGCTCTTTAACTAATTTGCTATACCTCGGTCTTTCAGGGAATAAAATAGAGCAGGTAGAAGGATTAGGTTCTTTAACTAATTTACAAGACCTCGACATTTCAGAGAATAAAATAGAGCAGGTAGAGGGATTAGGTTCTTTAACTAATTTACAAAACCTCGACATTTCAGAGAATAAAATAGAGCAGGTAGAAGGGCTTCAATCTCTGGTCAATTTGCAAAAGTTAGACATTTCAGGAAATAAAATAGAGCAGATAGAAGGATTAGGATCCTTAACCAACTTGCAAGAAATCTCTCTCTCAGGGAATAAAATAATAGGACTTGATATTTTAGGTAATTTACGAAAGGTAATAATATCTAATGCGGTAAAGAAAATTGAGGTATTAGATTCCCTAACCAACTTACAAGACCTCGCTATTATTAATTCAGAGATAGAAGGGATTGAGGGTATAGACTCCTTAACTAATTTACAAGGCCTCACTATTTCTCATTCAAATATAGAACGGATAGAAGTAGGTTCTTTAACTAATTTACAAGGCCTCACTATTTCTCATTCAAATATAGAACGGATAGAAGGATTAGGCTCTTTAACTAATTTACAAGACCTCGCTATTATTGATTCAAAAATAGAACGGATAGAAGGATTAGGCTCTTTAACTAATTTACAAGACCTCGTTATTATTGAAACTAATATAGAGCAGATAGAAGGGCTTCAATCCCTGGTTAATTTACAAAGGTTAGACATTTCAGGGAATAATATAGAGCAGATAGAAGGGCTTCAATCTCTGGTTAATTTGCAAAGGTTAGACATTTCAGGGAATAAAATAGAGCAGGTAGAAGGATTAGGTTCTTTAACTAATTTACAAGACCTCGACATTTCAGGGAATAAAATAGAGCAGGTAGAAGGATTAGGTTCTTTAACTAATTTACAAGACCTCGACATTTCAGGAAATAAAATAGAACAGATAGAAGGGCTTCAATCTCTGGTTAATTTGCAAAAGTTAGACATTTCAGGAAATAAAATAGAGCAGATAGAAGGGCTTCAATCTCTGGTTAATTTGCAAAAGCTATACATTTCAGGGAATAAAATAGAGCAGATAGAAGGGCTTCAATCTCTGGTTAATTTGCAAAAGTTAGACATTTCAAGGAATAAAATAGAGCAGATAGAAGGGCTTCAATCTCTGGTTAATTTGCAAAAGTTAGACATTTCAGAGAATAAAATAGAGCGGATAGAAGGGCTTCAATCCCTGGTTAATTTACAAAGGTTAGACATTTCAAGGAATAAAATAGAGCAGATAGATTACCAGAATTTTTATACACAAATTAAGTGCCTTTGTATTTATTCTAATCCGATAAAAAACGTTCCCTCAGAAATACTCACAGGAATATCCTCTCTATATGATCAAAATGATTGCTTACCTGATCTAATCCAATGGTTTTTAGAACTTGAAAAAGGCACAATTCCGAATTACTATTTTAAATTCTTAATAATGGGAAATGGCCGAGTTGGGAAATCAAGTATTGTAGATGTTTTAAAGTCTCGTGGTTTTGACGAAGAAAAAAAATCAACCCATGCGATTTTATTAGAAAAATGGGAAACACCCAATATCAAAAATCAACCATCATTACAATACTTTATTTGGGATTTTGGTGGTCAAGAAATCTATCATAGCACGCATCGTTGGTTTATGAGTTCGCGAGCAGTTTTTATGATTGTATGGGAACGTTCAATCGAAAGTGAACCCAGAATTTGCGATCCTATTACAGGTTTGGATTATGATAATCATACGATTCCTTATTGGATTAATACGATTAGATCTAAAAACCCTGACATTCCTATTTTATTAGTGGAAAATCAAATTGACGAATATAATTTTGAGCCAAAGTTTTTGAAAGATAGTGAATTGCCTACAAAGTATCGTGCCAACCTTTTAACAACTGCATTTTCTGCGAAAAAATCTGAAAGATATTTACCAATTATAACTCATCAAATTATTCAGATTACTCGTCAACTTGATGAGTATGGACAAGAAATGCCAAAATCATGGCATCAATTAAGGAAGAGAGTTTTAGATTCTATTTTTACTGAATCGGGAAAACCTGAGCGGCAGCGAATAACTCTGAAAGAGTTTGAAGAATTATGCTTACAGGAAAAGGTTTTGTCAAGTTCGATTCCTGCCCTATTGCGCTTTTTACATCGTACAGGAATCGTTTATACAGATGAAGACTTATTACAAGATGTAATAATTTTAGATCAACAGTGGGCGATCTCGGCGATCTACAAACTATTAGACAGAGAGAGCGACTTTTTCCAAGATACTCTTAATGACCGTAAAGGTCGATTTAGACAACGGCAGTTATTTAATGAATGGGGAGATGAATATACGACTTTGGATAAGAAGCTCTTTTTGACATATATGCTCAGTTGTGACCTTTGTTTTCCAATAAAAGAAAATTCCCAAGAGGAACGAAATAATATTTACGCTTTGCCACAATTGATGTCATATCATCCCCCCCAACGAGTTGTCAATAAATGGGAAGGGCAACAACAGGAGATTTGTTATATAGAATACGAGTATAATTTTTTGCATTATGCCTCTGTTCAAAGTTTTATCGTTCGGATGGGGAATAAAACCAGCTTAGACTTTATGTGGAAAAACGGAATTGATATTCCACATAAAGGAAGTAGTGTTTTAGTTACCGCAGACCTTCCTCAAAAAATTATTCAAATCCGTGCGAAAGGTGTTCAAAGAGAATACTTATTGAGTGCAGTTCGAAATGATTTTCGAAAAAATGTATTTGATTCTGACTTAGAGGTTAATGTTCGAGTCTCAAACGATGGAGAATTTTATGCAAATCTTTTAGAACTTGAAAGATTAAACAAAGCTAATAATCAAAACGTACTTACTTTAAATAGAAGAACAAAGGAAGAAAAAAACTTACCTGTAAGTTCCTTAAAATGGGCTCTTAGAATAGACGAAAAAGCAGATTTAAATAAGATTCCTGATAATCCTAAAATTGCTATTTCAGGAATTGATGAAGTTTCAACAGACAAGCCATTAGACTCCAATCCATTTATTCCCAAACCACCAGTAACGGTAACGGATGAAGGTGCTTTTATGAAAATTGAGATTTCTAAAGATTTTAATAGAGGAAGTGATTCGAAATTGGATAAGGTAATAGCAAATCAAGACGATCTTAAATCTGGCCAAGATGGAATGATTAAAAATCAAGAGATAATTTTAGATTCATTGGATGGGCAATCCAAGTACTTATTTAAAAAGTTAGGCGATGATAAATTTGAAGGAAATTTAATTGCTTCAATAGAAAAATTAAATGAACAACAGAGTGAAGATATTTCTATTTTGATTATTGATCAACTCGATGAAATCTTCAAAGAATCCAATTTAGAAATTGATAATGAACTCAAAAAGATTTACAACAACCTAAAGAAAACCGATAAATCAGAATTGAAGTTGGAAATTGGATTGCCTTTACTTCACTTATTAGGAATTGATTTTAAATATAAGTTCGATGTGAAAAAATGGTCTAAAGAGATGGCGAGGAAGCATAGGAATACTATTTTTTAAAGAAGGAAGTAATTAGTCGCGGTAGGCTTTGACTTCTGAAGTATTTATTTGGTTCGTTTGTAGAATCCTAATATATAAGGCAGAAATAGAGGAATTGATTCGAACTATGGAAGAGTACGCTATAAAAAGGCAGGAAATACTTAGAAAACGTGTAAAAATAAAAAATGCGTAACTAATTGAAAATCAATTAATTACGCATAAATTTTGCGGTCCGGACGGTATTTATTTATGCTCCCATAAATCCCTGACAGTCAATTTTTTAATACATCTAATTCTTAAAACGTAAAGAAACTGTAAAAAATATTATTCCTAAAGTCGCTTTTCAAATAAATGCGGGCTTTCTTTTCTTAATTTTTCTTCAACTTCTTTTTGTAGTCCAGAACATCCAAACAATGAAAAAGCACTCTTTAGTTGAGTAGAACTAACTAAGGTTGAGTACAACTTGGCATATTGCAAATTGGCACCTTCTAACTTGGCACCTTCTAACTTGGCACCTTTCAACCTGGCACCTTTCAAATTGGCATCTTGTAACTCGGCATATTGTAAATTGGCATATTGTAAATTGGCACCTTGCAACTTGGCACCTTGCAAATTGGCATCTTGCAATCTGGCACCTTGCAACTTGGCATCTTGCAACTCGGCATCTTGCAAATTGGCAAGTTCCAACCTGGCACCTTTCAACCTGGCACCTTTCAAATTGGCACCTTCTAAACTGGCACCTTGCAAATTGGCATCTTGCAAATTGGCACCTTGCAAATTAGCACTTTTCAAATTGGCACCTTCCAAATTGACCCCCTTAAAGGATATATATCTTAGGGAATTTTGAGTCTGAACATATTGACTCATATTGGAATATAATCCATGCAGCCATTCCCAAGTAGAACCCTCCTTGTCAGACTGACCAATTGGACTTGCTTTTTTAGTAACAAGTGCACATGCTTCCGCAGAAATAAGTAATGCTATTCCTGCATTTTGAGCATATGAATTTTCCTTTTTTTGGCTATATCTTTGATTTTCGAATGGCATTCCTGATTGAATCGACTCAATAATTAATTCGCATAATGTTAATTGCCATTCGCGAATACTCTCCACATCTTCAGTCGTTTTTCGCAATTCAATTTCATTCTGAAGTAGTCGTTTTAAATCATTATCAAAAAGAGTTGAACCAGTTACTCTTAACCATTCTCCAAGTGCTTTGTTCTTTGTCCAACCTTTGCTTCGTCTACTATCTTCGTTCGCTCTGTGGTCTTCTCTTTCTAAGTGGATTTGTTTGATTAACTCTACCAATGCCCTTGCAGTCAAATACTCTCCGAAACTCTTATGAGTAAACTCAAAAGTTTCGTCTTTGGTCTCACTGCTTTCGTCTTTCCCATATTTCCTAAAGTAGAAAGCCGTTAGTAACTTAGAAACGCCACCTTTTACAGATTCTTTGTAAGCATCTAAAAGCTGTTTTAATCCTCTGTTTTCAATGAACTGCTCAATTTTCCTCTCAGAAGTAACCCTTGCATCTCCTCCATGCCACGCACAAACAGCTATCTCTTCTAAAATTTGAAAAAATTCATCCTCACTCAAGATACCAATATTTGCATTTTTTCTTCCTTCGTAATCCCTTTTATAAACTCCCTGCATTAGGGTTTGATAAATACTATTAATATTAGTTTGTACTCCAAACCTTTCTGGTTTAAAAGTCCAACTAAGCGCAATTAGATAATTTAGAAGTGGTTCTCGAGTTAGACTAATTAAATTTTCAGAATTTAATTCGGATGGCATTTGAATGCCAGATTTTTCTTTAAAAACCATAAAATTTAACCACCACTTATTCCTCTGATCTTCAATTAGCAATCCATCCGTATCTTTGTATTGTTCTCTTTCATTTTTTGTTATGAAATAGGGCAATAGGAAAATTACTTGTTGCCTTGTTCCTCTCAATTGATTGTCAGCACTTTGAACCGATATAGGTCGTCCTGCAATTAGAATTTTTAAAATTGTAGAGTCTCCAGTATTGAAACGAGTTGCTAATTTATCTAAAGCTTCTATAAAATCTTTTGCAGAATCACGAGCAGACTTTCCTTGCATTACTAACTCATCCAACCCGTCGAAAATCAACAAAAAATTATCTGTAGGATTAGGTTTTTCTAGTGGGTTGGACTTAAAGGAAATCGTAGGGGTATTCATTAAATATTTTCCCAAAGCTTCAATAATATCTCCATGAATATTGAATAGGTGTAACGGAATGAAAATTACTTTCCAATCTTCTCTTAGAGATACCTTTGCTGCCCATTTTTTTGCTAAAGAAGATTTACCCGAACCTGGCCCTCCACATAGCATTTTTATTTGATCCTTAGTCTTCTTTATTTCTAACCATTTATCCAAATTTTCTTCTATATCGATCACCTTTTTTATAGATGATTCCTCTAAACGAGTACTCCCAAATCTACCAGCTCCTTTCTCTTTATCTTCGTAATAACCCCTAAGAGGAATAAAAATATTTCTTAAACTAAAAGTTTCCTCAAATACTGGTTTATCAATTTGCTTGTTAAGATATGAGCGGTAGGCTTGCCATTCTAATTCCTTATTGATTGCATCTGAAAAAGGAGTATTTAGTTTATTAGATATAAGCTTATATTTATCTGGGCTTTGCTGCCACAAATTATTTAGCTCAAAAACAAAGTAAGAGGGAAAACGATTGTTAATTTGGTTGGCTTCATGCTCAGGAATGCCAAACAAAATCAATGCTTTTTTGAAGTAGTTTTGAAAGTCGTTTAATAATTCAAGTGACTTTGGATTTTTCAGAAAACCTGCTCCAATAATGACTTCCTTATCTTCAACTACACCTGTTATGTCATCTAAAAATTCAACATAGTCATCAGAATCATATAGCTTATCATGATTCTTTAAATCTCTTCGAAGTCGCCATTGGTTTTCTTCAACTAATTGATGTGCACTATTTACTAAAGCTTCTAAAATCAAGTAATAAGCAATTTCTCCAGCTTCCTCTTTTATTTTAAAAGCACCAATGAGGCTTGCAAACTCTTTTGCTGCACTATACCATTTCTGTGCTGCACCCATTATTGCAGTTTTGACAACAACTTCAAAGATTTTCTTAAAGTCGGCTTTCACTTTTTTATTGCCTATTGATACCTTCCCGATTTTGATTCCTGGTTTTTTCATGTTTTTGTTTTTTGAGAATTTTGTGAGCAGTTCCACAGATCTAAGATAATCTGATTGAAATAAAAACTTTCGTAATTTCACAAATAAAGATTAGAATACTAATTGAGAACTTGGAAAATCTTCTCCTAACGGGGAAGCTAACCTCAAATTAGCAATTCAGCTTATCAATCAATACCGAAATGGAATTACGAGGCAGAAGTGAAATCAGACTTCAAAAAGTACTTGAATAAGATAGGTGAGAAGATAAAGGAACTAAATGTGGAGCATCGTATTACGTTTTAAGATACAAAACGTAATAATGTGTAAAAATAAAAAATGCGTAATCAATTGATTATCAATTAATTACGCATAAATTTTGCGGTCCGGACGGGACTCGAACCCGCGACCCCCTGCGTGACAGGCAGGTATTCTAACCAGCTGAACTACCGGACCTTATTCTTATAGTTAAATAACAATTGAGTAATTTCAATTATTATACCAATTTTTATGTATAAATCGCTTTTCTTCAAGAGCGAGTGCAAATGTAAATGACTTTTAAAAAAGATGCAACTACTTTTTAAAAAAAAATGAGAATTCTTTAGATATTAGGGATTTTTTCAAAAAAAATCGTATGGAAGACTTGGCAGCGGAGCAGCCAAGCCGCTTATTATGATGGATCGTGGAGTGACCATCTTCTCTTATGTCTTTATCTTGAAATAAGTGCGTAGTACTTATTTGATACTTGTTTTAAT
>CALHBQ010000570.1 GCA_937930815.1 uncultured Saprospiraceae bacterium
AGTTCATTGCATCTCCATAATTTTATTAATTATTTTTGAAAACTCTTTTCACCGCAGCCCCTTCCTCCGTTTCTATTTTCAAAAACAACATACCAGAAGCAGTTTCAGGTAAAGTAATTTCATTGGAACCAGATTTTTCAATCAAAATCAATCTGCCAGTTAAATCATAAACAGAAATATCTGCCGCCCTCAAATCTATTCCTGATAAGTATATTTTACCATCCGTAGGATTTGGAAAAAGATGAATATCTAACTGCTGATTTTTGTCATCAGTAGAGGATGTTGGCAACTCCGTCACCATCACATTTTCGGTCGTATTCGTCACCACAGGTGGATTGAAATCAAAGTAAATACTTGCCGTGTTTTGAATCAGCGTTTCTTCTGGCAAACCATCTTTGGTTTTTATCAGATAAGAAACATAACCATTGCTCGCATCAAAATTGGTCGAGCTGTCAGGCAGAAAAATATCTTTAAATTCAAAAGTAAGGTTGCGCTCATCTTCCATTGATACATTCAACGATTCGAAATGACTGCTGCTGATAATTTTAAAAGTAGAAGGATCGAGGTTAGCATCCAAAGTATCTCGGATGACAACGTCGTAGGCAACATCGTTACCTGTATTTTGGAAGCGGACGGTGTAGAATAAGTCTTCGTCGAATTTGGTGTAAGCCGTGCCTTGATATTCTGCGGAGCGATCTGGGGTGACGAGTTTGTCGTTGGGGTCGTAGGCGCAACGTACTTCTACATTGTATTCAAATTCGTTTTCACCATTATCGAAATAAGATTTGAATTTTAGAATTTCGCCCACTGGAATGACTGGTGGCGTTGGAATTTGAATGTTTACTTCTTTTACGAATTCATGGCCTGGATGAAGGTCTTGAAAATTCCAGCCGAGTGTGTTCCCATTTACAATGTCTGCATTTAAGGTAAAATCAAATAATCGATTATCAATATCAAACCATAAGGTTCCATTTTCAACTGTTGTTCCCAAATTATTTAGAGCTACATTAAACTTAACAGTTTCTCCACATCGTAAATGGTCACTATTTATAATCGTTTTCAATTCTGATATTATTACTTTAGGATAAATACCAAACGAGACCGTATCAGGTATTCGATTTTGAATTGTAAATTTTTGAGAATCGGCTGTAGTCAAATTCCAATTTAGTGTATCATTAAAAAATGCTGAATAATTTCCCACTTTAAAAAAATACTCATCTTGATTAGGAGAGATAGAAAAGATAGTTTTATCAATTGGCTGAACTAATATAGGAATATTTGGCACAGATAATTCGTTGAATTCTTGTATTCCATTTCTATTTTGGTCAAGAAAAATATCAAAAATCAGCTTACCTATGTCATTACACGAATTAATTATTTCACTTTTACTATTACATCCAAAGCCATTGTTTTGGATCTCAAATAAATTGTTAGGATTTGAAAGGTGTTGGCAAATACTATAAATTTCACATGTAGATAATTTAGAATTGTCTTGAATTTGTAATTTTCCTCCTATCGAAGAAATATTTTCTAACTCAGAAATATTTGACAGATTTAAGTTGGCAAGTAACATTAGTTGCCCCTCTACTATTTCTAAATTCCATAGCCCTTCTAATTCTTTAAGCGCCTGATTTTGCCAGATGAATAAATTATGAACTTTAGAGAGATTTTCGAATTCTGGTAGACCTGTTATAATAGGATTACTCCAAATAAGTAATGTTTCAGTATAAGAGAGATTTTCAAATCCATCTAAATTTTTCAATTTCTCGTTAGATTGAATACTAAGGCCTTCTTCTATTGTTGAAAGATTATTAAAAGCATTCAAACTGATTAAATTTTTATTCTCGATGATACCTAAGTGTCCTTTTACAATTGAAAGGTTTTCAAATCCTAATAAATTGGTTAGTTTTTGATTTCTTGTTATAACCAGACCACCAGTTGAATAGATGTTGTTCAAACCAGTGAAAGAGATTAAATTAGAATTGTTTCTTACGTTTAGAGTGCCTGTAATTGTATACAATGACGCCATGCCTTCAATGTTCGTCAATCTATCATTAAAGTCTATAGCAATGCACCCTCCAGTAAATGCAAGTTGATTCATTCCAGTAAAATGTGATAAATTGTTGTTGTACATTATGTACATACTCCCCTCTATTGTATCAAGTTTTGCAAAACCATCTATTTCTAATAAATTATTATTTTCATCTATAGATAAATTTCTTCCGATCGTTGAAAGTTTACTAAATTCATTTATTGCAAATAAATTATTATTTCGGATGGTTAAATTTTCTCCTATTGATTCTAAATTATTTAGGCCAGATAAATCTATTAAGCTATCACTTGATATTTTCAAACTACCACCAATTGAAACAATGTTCAAAAGTCCATCTAAATTCTTTATTTCAGAACCCAAAATATTCAAATCCCCCTCTATTCTATTACATCCTGGATTATGAATTGAAAAGCTATCAACCTGACTTTGGTAGATGAATGAAACTCCAATAGGAAAACACGATTGTCCAAAGATCCATGAACCAACCAACAAAAAAATAACAAAAAAGCAGACCTGTTTCATTTTCAAAAGTTTTAATTCAAGGAACTTATTTCGAACAGTTTTCAAGATAGTTTGCTAAAGATATGGAATGTCACTTAATTCATCAAACAAACCTTTCCCAATTCACCTAAATATACCCCAATAAGAATAGAAGAGCCTGCTTTGAAATGGTTAAAACTTTAAATTCTCTGACCGCTTCTTTAAATCCAATAATTTCTGTTTGCCTTCTGGAGAAAAATTATCTAAATCGCTTTCTTTCAGAATACCTTGGTTCAAAAAATTAACAATATCAATAGGAAGATATTTGGGAGAATTTCCATCATAAGTTTTCATTAAATACTTTGAAAAATCTCGAAATTTATCAGCCAATTCCCAATAAGGAACTCTGATGTCTTCGTGATCATTTTCAGCTAAATCTGTGTATTTTCCCTGATGCTCAGTTATAAATTTCTTGACATCTCGCTTAACCGCTAATTGGATTAATGGATTAAACTGTTTTCTATCTGCTTTTGAAAAATCTCGATATTCAGCCATAATTAATAATTTAGGAATTACTCAAACAACCCCTCCTCCACCAACTCACACAAAATATGCCCCAACAAAATATGCGCCTCCTGAATACGCGGCGTATCAGTTGAAGGAACTTTCAAAATATAATCACATATCGAATTCATTTTACCACCAGACTTGCCAGTCAAACCAACGACCATCATTTTTTGCTCACGAGCAGCTTCAATGGTTTTTAAAATATTAGGTGAATTACCAGAGGTCGAAATCGCGAATAAAACATCCCCTTCTCGACCTGCTGCTCTGACCATTCGAGCATAAACTTCTTCATAACTATAATCATTCGCAACGGCTGTCACGAAGGATGAATTGACATGTAATGCTTCCGCGTAAAGCGGTCTTCTTTCTTTATAAAAACGACCAGAAAGTTCGGCTGCAATGTGTTGTGCGTCGGAAGCACTTCCACCGTTTCCACAAAAAAGCAGTTTTTTATCTTTTTGAAAAGCCGTGATGCAAGTATCCACAACCTGTTCCAAAGTTGTTAGTAACTTTTCATCAGCCAATAGTCGTTGCTTTACGGCAACGCTTTCTGTTATTATTTTTTGAAAACGGTTTTTCATGAATCAAATTTATCTTTGCAATTACAAGCGATTATTTCTAATGAAAATAACCCACTTGGAATGAGGGCAAACCGTTCCAGAGGAACGAAATCTTCGTAGAACTAATCGAAGTCAAGTTTTTATCCGCTCCGTAGGTGCGGCATCTTTTAAACTAAGCTATTTTAGATATCGCACCTACGGAGCGAATACTCAATAATAATTGGATTTTCTACAAAGATGATGCTCCTAACGGAGTATTTAACCCATGGGGCACTTCATATATTTTACTAAAATTCTGCTCAAAGGTAATATTTCATGTATCAACACCATAAACTTAAGGTAGAACGCACGGCGCAGTATTCTACTATCGGAAATGCCAACAAAAACACGACTCGATTGGTCATTGCTTGTCATGGGCAAGGACAGTTGGCAAAACATTTCGTTCGCCGATTCGATGTTTTGGATGATGGAAAAACGTTGGTGATTGCACCAGAAGCATTGTCCAAATTTTATATAAAAAACATGCAAGGTGAGGTCGGCGCTTGTTGGATGACCCGCGAAGATAGATTGGATGAAATCAGCGATTACACCAATTATTTGCAGCAGTTGTACGACCATTATGTGCCGATGCTCTCGGAGGAAGTAGAGATTATTCTTTTTGGTTTTTCGCAAGGTGGCGCAACCATTTTCAGATGGGCGATGGAAAAATTCCCAAAAGTGGATGCCTTTATTCTTTTTGGGAGTATGTTGCCAGAGGATTTGGACTATAGTCCTCACTTAGATTATTTCAATTCCAAAAAATTGATTTGGATCTATGGGACGGAAGATCAATTTTTAACGCCTCCAAGATTAGAATTCGGAAGAAACGTAATCGCTAAAAGTCAATTGAATTTTGAAGAGCTGACTTTTGAAGGGAAGCATGTGGTGCCGAGGGAGGTAGTAAAAACGCTTTTTGAAAAGTAGCACAGGCATCCCTGCCTGTGGTGTCGCTCGGGTTTTCCGCTCAAAGTGGATATTTGTGTGTGTCGCTCGGGATTTCACAGGCAGGGATGCCTGTGCTACAAAAAAAAAACAGGGCCAAAGCAAAAAAATGCTCGGCCCTGTTCTGAGGGGTTTTCATGTTCTCTTAAAAAAAGATATCGTTACAACTGAGGGGTAAACAGTACGATTTAAAGGAAATAGAAGAAAAAAGTTAGGGGGTAAAATAATTTATCGTGCTACCCAGATGTAACCTCCGTCATCTTTTCGTTGAGAACTCGAATTTTTTAAAAATTTAAAATTCATAAGTTGGGGGGAATGTTCGTGCATCTTAAAACGTCTTTGATCTTGTAAATAGTATTTAGGTATTTTGCTAACGAATTCTCATATTATGATTCGTTATAATATTAAA
>CALHBQ010000571.1 GCA_937930815.1 uncultured Saprospiraceae bacterium
TAAAGCGTATACAGTGCCATTGTAATTCTTCTTCGTATATTTCGCACACGTAGAAGTACAGTTGAATAAGTTGTAGAAGTCGCATTCCACAAACTTACGAAACTACTTCTGCGTTTTATTTAGCTCTTGATTCGCATTAATAGTAATTTCATCCGGAATACAACTTTGACTTATCAGTTGTAAATTCATCAAAAGCAAAGCAATAAAAGTAATGGCAGTCCTCATCTTCAATTTTGTTAGGTGATTTGAAGACGAAGTTAGTCGATATTTCTAAAAATATAGACTAACTAAGGTTCTTTAATATTTCAATATGCGCTTTACCGCTACACCTTCTATTCAGGTTTCTCTTTGTCCTTTTGAAAATCAAGATAAAACAGATAACAAGCCAAGCCTATCAAAACCAAAGCAATTGCCCAACTATAATCAGACAATAACTCTAAGTTCAATTTCAAATTTTTGTTTTTGTATTCCATTTTTCCAGCAAGATTTAAAAGAACTGTGCTGAGGGCCGCTGCAAGTGCCGCTGAAGCTGCTCTGAAAAACCTTCTTTTAGGATTGCCGAAAAATAAAAGAAGAGCGGTCAATCCCATAGAACAAGCCAAAAAGCTATCAATGTATGAGAATTCAAGCCAACGCATAACGCCAATTGCAACAAATGCACCTCCCAATAATCCACCAATAATTCGCCCAAACCACCATTGTTTATGTATTGGTTTTTCTAGTTCTTGAATTATAGGTTTCGATTCAGGAATTTCAGATTTTTGTTGAGGTGCCTTTATTTCGGTATGTATATGAATTTCGTTTTTGAAGCTTTGTTTTTCAAAAAACCTCCTATTTTCTTCTTCATCTCCATGTGCACTTGCCATTGGAAAATCTCCAAAAATATCTGTAATAAGATCATAGACTGAAACTGCAATGTATGGCTCTTTCTGACATTCAATTGTTGTTTTACTGTTCTTAATACGATTACTAACATTTTCATAATTATAAAAATGAGGGTTTTCTAACCCTGCACAAGTCTCACAATTACAAGGAATTTTCTTCTCCACTTTCAATCCCTCAAACGAATCATTCAATTTATCAATCTCTTCAGAGATGATAATCATCAATTCACGTTGATTAGTTCCTTTGACTCGGATGGCAATTTCCTTTTGTCCAAAAATCTCACGTACCTCAGCGACGGCTCCATTCTTCTCAAGTTGGACTCCGTTTTGCCATGCTAAATCCAAATTGGAAATATAACGATGAGTTCGAACAATAAAACGACTCAGCAAGCCTTTTGGCATAAACTCATATTTGTATCGCAACTGCAGATTGTTGCTTTTGTCCCATTCATAGTTGTCTGGTGTGCTTGTGGGCAAAAGCTGCGGAATCAAATAAGTATCTTTTTTATTATCGAGTTTATAACTCAATTCAAATTTTTGCATGATGGCCAATAACTCATCATGCATATCCGTATAGGTTTCATCTGACCAGATGCGGCATGCTTCTGCTTTGGTAAATTCGCCTTTATTGGCTTTGACGGTTTCATCATCCAAAACATTATAGACGGCATCGGTTGCCCATTCATTTTGTAAAATGACTTTGTTTTTGAGTAAAGGATCATCTTTGAAATGTAGGAACGAACCAAGGTCATGCAGATATTGACTTAATGTTTTAGCAGTGTCTTTATCTTTGATTTCAAAATCATTTATGCAGATGTCAAGGTATTTGTCAAAAGAGATGTAAGCTGTTGATTTTGAGAGCGTTATGAGTTCTTCTCTGACCTTGACCCAGTTTTTTGGGAGTGGTTCGCCGATGTGTGGAAGTTGCTGAATAAAATGTTTGATACCTGCCTCAACTTCATCTAAACCTTTGCAAGTCTTTAAATCCGTGGCATATTTTTCTTTGATAAATGCATATTGACCACGCATACTGCTGAAGTCAATATCTTTACTTCTCCCACCTTTTTCATTTTGAACAATAAGTAAAGGACTGTTGCCTCCAAACAACTCCACTCTTTGTAGCCAATTCTGAAAAATCGCATCTGTTTTATTTTTGTCGGAAAGGCGCGTATCATCTACCAAGACATAAAGCGAACGTTTGGTTAGAAAAAATTGATGAGTTGCATGATAGATGGCTTGCCCTCCAAAGTCCCAAAGATTAATCGTAAAGTCATTTCCTTCTTTGGTTTTGAAAACCATTTTATCAATATCAATTCCTTTGGTAGTTTCTTCCTCTTCTGGTAATGGTTTTTTGCGATCTTGGAGTTTATATCTCAATGAAGTCTTTCCAGCTCCCCCTTCACCTACAATAAGCATTTTGGCCTCAAAGAGATAATCAACACCTTCACTCTTTATAGAATCAAAATATTTTAAAATCGCTTGGTTGCCTTCTTTTATAATTTCTATAGGAGGAGTGGTAATTGGGTTTTTAGTAATATTGAGAATGTTAGTGCCTATTTCGAATTGATTTTCGTTCTCCACCTGTATCCCTTTTTTAATAAATGGCAATAAACTTTCAATGTTGGAAATTTTATTGAAATCTAGATTGAGCGATTTTAATTGTGTTAGGTTTTTTAATACTTCAATGTTTGAAATATTATTGTTATTTAGGTTGAGCGATTTTAATTGTGTTAGGTTTTTTAATACTTCAATATTGGAAATGTTATTGGAACTTAGAATAAGCGATTTTAGTTGTGTTAGGTTTTTTAGGGCTTCAAAATTTATTGTTTTTTTATTGTTATGAAAACTAAACGATTCTAATTGTTTTAAGTTTTTTAAAGCTTCAATGTTCGAAATTTTATTAGAACTTAAGTTGAGCGATTTTAGTTGTGTTAGGTTTTTTAATACTTTAATGTTTGAAATATTATTGTTATTTAGGTTGAGCGATTTTAGTTGTGTTAGGTTTTTTAATACTTCAATGTTTGAAATGTTATTTTTATTTAGGTTGAGCGATTTTAATTGTGTTAGGTTTTTTAATACTTCAATATTGGAAATGTTATTGTTATTTAGATCGAGTGATTTTAGTTGTATTAGATTTTCTAAGACTTCAATATTCGAAATGCTATTCGATTTTAGATATAGAGATTTTAATTGTGTTAGATTCTTTAAGGCCTTGAAATTTTCGATTGGATTATTTGAACTAAGGTCAAGTGACTGTAATTGTGTTAGATTTCTTATGACCTCAATGTTTGAAAAGTTACTTTGGCTAACGTCAAGTGACTGTAATTGTTTTAAATTCTTTAAGACCTCGTAATCTTTAATTTCTTTGTTTCGACTAAGATCAAGTGACTGTAGTAGAGTGAGATTTTTAATAAAATCTATTTTAGAAATATTGATCTCTGGTATAGAAAGCGATTTTAATTGAGTAAGATTTTTGATAACCTCTAAATTCTTCACGTATTTATTTAAGCCAAGGAAAAGTGAATTTAATTGAGTAAGGTTTTTCAATCCATTTAGATCTAAATTGTCATTGACTCTGAGGTTTAGAACTTTAAGATTCGTTAAATTTTTTAGAGAATTAGTTTCATTAATCTTGTTTAACCCTAATTCAAGAATTTCTAAATTTATTAAATTTTTTAACGGTTCAATTGAAGAAATTTCTATATTTTCTTGTACCTGCCTTCCAGAACCATTCAAATATAAAATTTTCAAATTGGTTAACTTTTCAATTTGATTTGGAATTTTAGAAAAAGAATTATAAAATTTAGAATTTGTACTTTTTTTCCAAGATTTGGTTTTATAATTCCAATATGAATTACATAAATATAGTTCTTCCAAATCCTCCAAATCAAATAACTCTTCTGGAATTTCTACTAAGCCACACATTCCCAAATCCAAAGTTTTAGCATTTGTTCTTTTAGCTTCCGCGATTAATTTTAGTGCAAGTTCAGACATGTCAAGTTGGTTTTTAAGCGTAAATATAGCAAACAAAAAACGCCTCCCAAACCACAAAGCTTGGAAGGCGTTTTCGTCTCTCGTTATTCGTTATTCCTTTATCAAAAACCGCTCACCCTCACTATGACTCGTAAACTCCGGTGCATACATACATTGAATCGTAGTAATCCCATTCGAAAAATCACCATTATGAACTACCCGTAGCGGATACTCAAACACATAAGTTCCTTTCGGTAAATAGTCGAAAAAGAAATTTGTGCTTGCATCTTTAGTCGATTCGTAGTAGCCGAGACCGCCCTGCCATTTGTATGAACTAAGGACGTTCATTGGTTCAAAACCAGAAGCGCGCATGTCTTTCATGTGGACATATTCCATGTCTCTATCGACACGGAGTTCGATGCGGACTTTGAGTTTGTCGCCGACTTTTACATCCGATTTTGAGACTTGGCGAATCTTCTCACCCGTGTCCGAAAGTTCCACTTTGAACAATTGTTTTTTCAAAGTTAATGGCGTCTTTTCGAAGGTGGTGATTTTGTCTAATTGTTCGAAATATTGCCAGTACAAACTTCCCCAACTGATGACCTTATTTGGATTTTCTACTTTGACCGAAGCGAGGGCAGGGGAGACGTCTTTGCCATCCCATCTTACTTTGAAATAACCCGTTCCTGCCTCTGCACCTGATTGCGCTTTATCAATGTCTTTTTCAAAATTAGAATTACTTGCCGTTGGGAAAGAAACCTTAACAGGTTTTGATTCTGTAATCCAAGAGTTGCCACTCATCATGAGC
>CALHBQ010000572.1 GCA_937930815.1 uncultured Saprospiraceae bacterium
GCTTTTTTCAACAAGTCCACCAAAAATGGATCGAAAAATACTTCAGTGAAGCACCTTTCCCTTTTTGCAGATGAGACAGAAGACTTCGAAATACCTCAACTCGAAGAAGATGAATATGATCAAGCATACGATGAGATTGAGTTGCTCGGTTTTCCACTTTGTTCGCCTTTTGAATTGCTCCGCGACAAGTCAGTAATGGATAAAATCATTCTCACAAAACAACTAAAAAATAACATTGGACGGCAGGTAAGAATGCTCGGTTACTACGTTTGCCGTAAACGCGTACGTACCGTCAAAGGCGATATGATGGCGTTCGGAACTTGGATTGATAGTGAAGGTAAATATTTTGATACGACGCATTTTGCTCAATCGTTGGAGCGATTTCCCTTACGAGGAAGAGGCATTTATATTATCGAAGGTCGAGTCACGCAAGAGTTTGATTTTCCAAATGTGGAGGTGACGCGTGTTTTTCGACAAGCGTATCGAGTAGATGCCCGATTATAGCTCGCGCTCGGCTCCAGCCGAGTGTGTAAGATCCGTAGGCGTCCTCGCCTACAAACGCATTTAAGGCCAGAGGCCTTGTGATCATTTCGCACTCGGCTGGAGCCGAGCGCGAACGATTTGAAATAAAACATTATATTTGGGTAAACGAAAAAACTATGAGTAGACGACACAAAGTTCACTTTCCGAACGATTTATATTTTGTTACTCTTACGATTGTTGGTTGGATAGATATTTTTACACGCCGTGAATATTGCGATCTCATTATTGAAAATCTAAAGTATTGTAAAGAGCATAAAGGCCTAACAATTTATGCTTATGTCATAATGAGTAATCATATCCATATGATAGCGCATTGCGATGAGCCAAAAGGACTTTCGTTGGTTTTGGCAGATTTCAAATCTTATACGGCTAAGAAAATTTTAGAAATAGTTTACTCGCCAGTGGAAAGTAGAAAAGATTGGATGATCCATGTTTTTAAATTTTATGCAAAACTTCGTAAAGGCCATCAGGAACACATGGTTTGGGAACCAGGGAGTCATCCGATACATCTTTTTTCGAAAAAAGTAATACTTCAAAAATTGAATTATATTCATAAAAATCCGAGTGCTGCCGGATTACTAAATGCACCTGAATATTGGAATTATAGTAGCTGTTCTAATTATGCAGGAATGCCGTCTGTAATGGAGGTGCGTTTATTGGATGAAGCTTATCAGTTGTAAAAGAAACACGCGTTTCGTGATAGGTGTAACGAGTATATAGTCGTTTGTGAAAAACGAATAAATTAAGTTATGTTTGAAAGACATTTTTCAAAACAAAGACAATGGAGGAAACGGGAAACAAAAAGGATTTTAAAAAGTGGTTAGAATATTTGCAACAGGAGAGTTGGCAGTTGGAGCTGATTATTTCGAGTATTTTGTTGGTCGTGTTGACTACGAGAAGTGAAGTAGTCAATGATTGGGCAAATGAAACAATAATCCAATCTACACAGCCTGCAGTAATATTTTTTCCATTTATACCACTTTTGCTGATAACAGCGATAGGGATCGCAAAAATCAATTTAGTGATTCATATCTTTTTGAGAGGTTTTTGGATAGGATGTATTGGATTGAGATATGTCTCCAATGAAATTGATATCGAATCCTTAAATTATACCGAACTTTTTACCAAATTCTTAAAAAGCAGAGATCTCAATTTTGATCGATACCTGGAGCAATTAGAAAAATGTGCAGTATCATTTTTAGCTTTACTTTTTTGCTAATTTTCGAAGTTTTTTCAATTTTCTGTCTTATATTTTCCTTATTATTAATAGGTTCTTTCTTTTCTCTTTTTGATTTCCCTTATGTGAAATACGTAAGGCGATTTGTCATGTTTTTCTTATTGTTTACCGCCTTTTTACATTTAATCGACTTTATCTTTTTGGGATATTTTAAGAAGGTGAAATGGATGTCAAAGATTTATTATCCATTCTATCGAATCTACAATCTTTTCAGTTTTTCCTTTTTCTATCGACCACTTTATTACAACTTTATAGATAATACTTTGGGTAGGCGATATATGCGAGCAATCGTTCCTTATATTATTGGCCTGATACTGTTTAGTAGCGGTTTGACATTGGGAGAATATCGATACTTGCCCGATGAAGGTTCGACTTCTCGTTGGATCAAAGAACACTATTATGATGATCAGGCAGAAGCAGATGGAGCAAGTTATTCGATTGATATTTCGATTCCATCCATGAAGGTGAAGGAAAATTTTCTACCTGTTTTCTTTGCGCAAAAAGATATTAAAGAAACAAATCGAGTTTTAAAAAATCTATGTCCTGATTTTGAGCCTTATTCGCGAAACTCAGTGCGATTTTTAGCATTTGAAGGTTTTGCAGAAGGGTATAATGCCCGCGATGTAGAACGTACTGCAAGTTACCACAACCTTCGGGCGGATACTGCAATTAGCTGTATTGCAAGTATTTATAATATAAAAATAGACACTCTTCTTTATGAGGACTTACAATTTCATTTTGCAAAACATTCGAAAGTAACCGCAAAAGGATTATTAACCCATCTTGATATTTCCAAATTTGAAAAAGGAATTCACACTCTCTATGTAGAGCAAAAAGTAGATTACAAAGACTCCGTTTTTGTGAACAAAATCTATGAAATTCCTTTTGTAAAGTACAATTAACGCTTCAAAGTATACAAATGATAGTTCTCATTTTTTAGATTATAACTATCAAAACTCTTCCATAGTTGAGCAGTAGGGTAGCGATTTTTATCCAATTTTTTAGGCGTGATAATAACGATGCCACCGACCTTTTTATATTCTGCAAATATTTTTAGCTCTTGCTCAGATGGCAGGTAGATCTTTTCTACCCATTTGAAATAAGAAAATAATTCTCCTTCTGGTAAAGCAAAGAATTTACGATTGGCATAACCAACAACAGGTGCAGCCTCGAATTTATTGATCGCGACAACTGGCACATTCTCAGGTACTTTTTCTTTTATAAAATTGGCAGTGATTTGAGCGTTGGTGAATGGATGATTGTATTCTTTTTGAATAGCGAGGGCAGTGTATCTGAGTTGAAAAAAGAGAATGCTTCCTAAAAATATCAAGCTAATCACCGTCGTGGCACGACTCAAAGTCGTCCCACTATTTAGAGATTTATCGGTCGGACGGCTGGTAGCCGGCAGACCGATAGAGGACGCGTCGGTCTGCCGGCTCAAAGCCGTCCGACCGATATTGTTTTTAGAAAAATACAACTGCAAAAGCATCACAAAAAAGATGAAAAACGTCCCCCACTGCCGAACACCACCAGTATAAATCGTTATTAAAAAAACAAAATACCCAACCACAAAAAACAGCAAAGTCCAAAGCAAATTTTTCTCTTTTCTAAAAAAGAAAACCAAACCAGCTAAAACTAAAACGCTAAACAAAAGACCGAGACTCGACACTCCAAACACATTTGTATCAGGAATTGAACCAATCCAAAACGTATTGGCAAACATGCCCTGAAATCCCTTAAAAAGTGTCTCACTGCTAAATGGTTCTGAGAGATAAGCGCGCGAAAGTTCCTCCCCACTTCCTCGCGGAAAAACGGAGATGATAAAAACAACTAACCCCGCAAATCCACCAATCGCTAAATTTCGAAAAGCACCTTTTTGGAATATTGCTTTCCAATTTTTCAAAAAGCCTTTTTCTAAAAAAAGATAGAATAATAATGCACCTGCCATCATGACTGCATAGACTTCCGTTTGGCAAAGCAAAAAGAAAAGTGCCGCCAACCATTTCCAATTTTTTTCTGGTTTGTCTAAAAGTGTAACGATGGCAAAACCAATCAACATCACAAAGGCATATCCACGGCTCACCATCCCATATTCGAAAAATGGATAGTAGCTGAGGAGCAATAAGGTTTTTAACCAAAAAGGAAATTTAAAACGAAAGAAAAGCAAATAATAAACGCCAACCATGATGATTGCATGCGCCGTTTGTAGCAAAAACGGATCATTCGCACCCGTCGAGAAAATTGCCCAAACTTTGAGATAAAGATACCAAAATGCAGGATGTCCTTCGTAGTAGAGCGAACCTAATAATTCGCCCCAACCCATGTCTCGTGCCATGAGCCACGCCTGCCATTCATCCTTCCAAAGTTCGTGGTAATTGAATTTGAAATAGAGGTAAAAACCGATAAAAGCGGCAAATGCTAAGTATTCAACGACTTTAGGAACTTTGATTTCGGAAAGTTTTGGCGACATAACAGATTAGGTGATTATGTGCCAAAGGTATTTAGAATAATTTATTTGTATATAAATCTCCCTCCGATGATAATATGTAGCACTCGCCACTTGGAGTAACTTCAATTTTTCGAATGCTTATCCAATCATTAGCGGAATTTGGAAAAACATCTGCAGACTCCCAATTTTGACCTTCGTCGGAAGTGTGATAAGTCATCGTGAAATCCCATGGATTACGATTAGAGAAGTAATAGCCCTCAGAAAGATTGTTGAAATAATAACCATCCGCAGTGTAACATTGAGTTGGGGAAATATTACCCAGAATAGGAACTGAGTATTTTTCCCATGTTATGCCACCATCTTTTGTGAAGAATAAAAATCTAGTCTGTTCTACTTCTCTTATAGATAAATCAGCGATTATAAATCCTTCGCTTTGATTGAGCATGGTCAGTGTATGATGTTCAATATTCAAACCATGCCAACCAATTACTTGCCAATTGATACCTCCATCTATTGTCTTAAAAGTTTTATTTCCAGATATAGCGATCCCATTGTTCTCATCATGAAAAAACAGGTTGTTGATAATGCCATAAGTAGGATGATTGTCTGTGTGGGTCTCAAAATTAGAAATGGTAGTCCAAGTTTTTCCACCATCAGTTGTTTTGCGAATTTCTGACCAGTCAGGGCTATTCCAAATCATATTAAAAGCCATGTAACCCAAATTGTCATTTACAAAATGATAAGCATTAAGATTGAATGAGCCAGTACTTTGTTCTTCCCAATTTTGACCTCCATCTTCTGTTCTGAGTAGGGTGTGTCTGCTGATAACACCAGAACTACTATAATTATCACAGGAAATAAAACCCAAATCTGGATTTAGGAAAAATATTTTTTCTAACCCAAAATCTTTTTGAAGCTGAGGAAGTTCGGTGAAAGATTCTCCTTTATTATTTGTTTTGAGTACTTGACGAAACCCCGTTATCCCATAGCCGGAGTTTGAACTTGGAAAAGCAATGTCTGATATTCGATTTTGACTATTGCCAAAACGTGGTTTTTTATTCCAAATTTTTTCGCAAGGATTGCATGGACCTCCACAATCTATACCTATTTCACCTTGATTTCTAATGCCATCATCGCAAGTGTAACATGGATCACAAATACCACCACAATCAATTTCAGTTTCATCGCCATTCATGATGCCATCGTTACAACGAGGACGTTCACAGCTATAAGCGGTTAGTATTAATAAGAAGAGAAAGAATATATTTTTCAAGTTGATTAGTTTAAGAATCATTTTTAAATGGCTTTTACAATTAACTCGCACCTGTTTATAGTTTGTAACTGGCCTCTAAAGAAATAGTCTGCGTTTTCCACTTTACAGCTTCAATACTAAGGAAACTGCCGAATGGATATGCATTGATGGGTTCGGCAAAAACGAAGTTTTGAGCATAAGTCAACCCAATACCAAATCTGCCAAATTCTTTTCTAAGACCTGCTTCTGCGTATGGATCAAATTGACTTCTTTCGCCAATGTCTTGGCCTGAAGTTCTTAACCAAGCACCTCCTGCGCTTACAAAGGCAGCAAAGCCTAATTTTTTACCAAAACCATTTTCTCCAATTCGATAGCTTACGAGTAAGGGCACTTGCATGACGAGAAAATTCTCATTTTTCTTAAAATCATCAGTGGTATAAAATCCATTGATACCCACAGGGAAAGTCAAAGAAACATCGGTTCCGTTGCTCATTTTCTTGAGTGGAATCCGCATTCTGTATTGTATTGGATAGAAATTTCTATACTCCGCTGGAGGAATAACTTCGTAAGGTGCTCGGTCGGGAAGATAATTGATATAAGAAACATCAGCATTATGAACAATAATTGCGCCCAAGCCAAAAGTGTGCTCTACCTGAGCTTTTAATGCAAAAACAACGAAAATGAAGGTGAATGTGGTAATAAATCGAATCATGGAATTGGGTTTTAGTGTCATATATATACGGCTTGTTTTTAGTTAAAGTTTTGACTATGAGTTATTTTAATAAGGCAAAGAAGTGGGTACTTTTATAAAAAAAACGAAATTATAAGGTGAATGTCAGATTAAAGCATTTTTTTTGTACCCTTGTTTTGAAGTTATTTGAAATGAAACGTCAAACAGCTTCTTTAATAAAAAACTACGCTTTGTTGAACTCCACACAATACTCCGCCCAAAGGGTAAATATGAAAAAAGAGCAGGTTGAAAGTCGAGAAGAAGAGTCTTTTTTCAAAAAAATAATGGATTGGGAAAGATTACCAAATGGTGTCTTTCTCTTACCGCTTATCGTTTGGGGTATTTTCAGAACGCTTCGTTCGGGGACACTTTGGACGTTGAGTACTTCCAATCCTGCATTGACTTTCGGTGGTTTCTTTGGTTTTCCTAAAACGGAAGCCTATGATTTACTGCCGCCCGAATCCTATCCAACAACAGTTTTAATTAAGCCAGGTACTTCTTTCGAAGAGACTTTAGCAACCATAAAAGGTGTTGGACTCGAATACCCGTTTGTCGTGAAGCCAGATGGCGGTATGGTCGGTTTGTTGGTAAGAGTAATTGAGGAAGAGTCGGAATTGCGCAGATATCACGAATTGGTGCAGGCAGATTGGATGGCGCAGGCGATGGTTCCTTACAATACAGAGGTAGGCGTTTTTTATGTACGTCATCCAGATGAGGAAAAAGGAGAAATTGTTGGTTTCAACCAAAAAGTGCCTTTATCAGTCATTGGTGATGGCGTAACGACGGTAGGCGAATTGGTCAAAAAGAATGAACAAACTGCTGCTTTCGAAGCAGAGATTTTTGATAAACAAGAAAAGAATTGGAATGTCGTGCCTGCCAAAGGCGAATTTTACCAACTGATCTTCACAGGAAATCGCAAAAACGGCGCTCGTTTGGTAGAACGACATGATGAGGTAGATGATGAATTATTGGCATTGTTTGATAAATTCAGTCATTACAAAGATGGAATCTTCTACGGTCGTTATGATGTGAAATGCGAATCGTTGGAGAGTTTGAAAAAAGGAGAGAAATATTCCATTTTAGAATTTAATGCAGTGCATTCGGGATATGGACATTTGTATCATTGTGGAAAATCATCTACAGAAGTTTATAAAGAAGTTTACCGTTTGTGGAATATACTTTATGACATCTGCGTAGCACATCATAAAAAAGGAGCGCCCTACATGCCATTTTTCAAAGGGTGGAAATTCATTTTTGATTCGCTCCGTACTTTCAAGAAATTATCTAAATGGGAGAAGGAATTATAATTTCTTCTGAGACACTAAGCTAAGTAAATGAGTAAAGGATTTGCAGCAAGGACTGTTTTGCGGAAAGCGGCAGATTCTGAATTGAGTTTTTGGAGATCAGCGCTTTTGGGATTTGTGATTAGTGTCATTGGTTCTTCCGCTTTTGGGGTGCTCAACCTCATGGCGATACAATTGAGCGTCGAACGAAATTGGCAGTCAGCACTTTGGTTTTCTTTCGGTTGTGTGTTGGTCGAAGTGCTATTTGTACGCTACTCCGTGACTTTTACTCGTTGGATGTCCAAAAATCCAAATACAAAACGCGTCTTTGATTATGGCGCACTTGCTCTGTTTCTAATCTTAGCAATCGCCTGTTTTTCTTACAGTAGTGCCGCCAATTTAGATAAACAAATTACCCCTTATGCTTTTCCTGCTTTTTTTGTTGGAGTCGCGATGCGAACGGTTTACCCGAGCATGATTCCATATTGGTTGGGTTGGAATGCGGCTTTGATTTCGAGTGACGTGATTTTTAAACCAATACCATTCGCGATAGCTGCGGGCGTTGGCACACTCATCATGCATGCAGGGTACATCTACGCAGGTCAGTTTGCCATTGATTTTCTAAAAAACAAAGGACAATATTTGATGTGGGTATTGGGTGGTTTACTCCTCGTTACTGCTTTTTTGCACGGGAAGCGGATGTTTTTTGGAAAGGGGTAAGTGCGTTTAAAAATTTCATAAATGTTTCTGGTCAGTTTAGTGTCAATCCTCAAATTGCACTATTTTTGCATTATTTCTAAACAATCAAATTTTAGTAAGATGAAAAATTTACTATTACTTATAGTTGCTCTTTTTGCAGTACAAATCGTTCAAGCACAAGACGAAACTGCACCTAAGAAAGAGGTCAAAATGATTATGATCAAAAAGACTATTGACGAAGATGGAAACGAAACAATAGAGAAAATTGTAAAAGAAGGAGCAGAGGCGGAAGATTTCATTTTTGTAGATGAGGATGGAGAAGAAAAGGACATTCGAGTTATCATCAAAGAAAATGAGGAGTCTGAAATTGATGAAGAAATTGAGATCGAAATCGCAGAAAAAATCAAAGTCAAAAAAGGTAGAAAAAGTGTTGACGTCGATGTAGAAGAAACGAATGGTCAAAAGACTATCAAAATAGTAGAGGCGGACGGAGAAGAAGTAGATGTCAAAGTAATCAGTCTCGAAGATGGCCAAGAAATTCCTGCTGATATTCAGAAAAAACTCCAAGAATTGGGAATTGATTTGGATGAAATGCGAAATGAATCAGGTGACACAAAAGTTAAAACAAAAACGAAGCGAAAGGTAAAAGTGATTACGAAAGAGAAAAAAGCATATTAATTTATTTGGTGTAAATGTCTGATTTTCAGGTCGTTAAGAGTTTATCTTTGTAGGTTTTGAAAAAGCAATTTGCTATTCTAAAATAAAAGCCAATATCTTTGTCGTATAATTTTTAGAAAATGAATTTATTAAATATCAAAAATTGGTGGTGGCAAAATACTGATTCACATACGTGACAGAAGCTACCTGTTTGATATTATAAA
>CALHBQ010000573.1 GCA_937930815.1 uncultured Saprospiraceae bacterium
GTGACTTGCTCAATTGCTGAATTATTTAAACCTGCTACCACAAACCATAAAACACACCAATCCCAATAGTTTAAAGCATCTCTTCCTATAAAAATCAACATGAAAGGACTCATACTGGTAATAACTATTTTATGCTACTCAACAATCAGCTTTGGACAAAGCGGTGAATTAGTTGAAAATAAAGCGATAAAATTTTCGATAGAACAAGCATCAGATACAATCGATTTTGTGGTAGTTGATACTTTATTAAAGGAGCGCAAGCCTATTTTTTTGTGGTGTCAAGGTTCTTTACCAATCCCTCTTTTTTTCGAACTTGGAAACTACGGGACTATCTTTTTTGGTGGCGGGGTATCGAACTTCAATTACTCCGAGATTGTAGAGCAATATCATTTAGTGGTTATCTCCATGCCCAAAACACCCCTATTGGTAACAAAAAAGAATCTGAATAAAGGCAGCCAATATATTCCAAATCCAAATGAACCAAACAAATTTTCAAGGGAATACATCAAAGCTGATTATTTAGAAAACTACGTCAATAGAGCTGAAGCTGTTTTAGGTTTTCTTAAAAAACAAAGCTGGGTCAGCAATGAAAAATTGGTGGTTGCTGGGCACTCACAAGGAACAAAAGTTGCAACAAAAATTGCTTCGAGAAATAAGGATGTTACCGTATTAGGACTTTTGGGTGCTAATCCATTTGGTAGAATTGATCAAATGATTAGACAGGCTCGACTGGATGCACAACTGGGGAAAATAACCTGGGAAGAAGCGGACTCAACTATGAATAGATTTTATAAATTATACGAGGATGCTAACAATCAAGATTCATTAAAACAAAACCCGAGTTTGAAAGCTTGGAAAACATTTTCAGAAACTTATTACGATGATTGGTTGGAGTTAGATATTCCAATTTACCTTGCTTATGGAACCGAAGATAGAGTAACTGATTTATGCGATTTAATCCCCTTATTTTTTATTGAAAAGAAAAAGACTAACCTTACCCTAAAAAGATATATTGGCTTGGAACATAACTTTTCTGAAGTGGACGAAAACGGAAGAGCAAATCAGGAGAAGAATCATTGGGAAAAGGTAATGACTGAATTTGTAAATTGGTTAGAATAAAAGACAATTTCTTATAATTAATAAAGAAAAAAATGACCACAGAAATACTAAATAGAAAGGGTGCAAGAAAAGGAATAGATATTCCAAAACAGGTTTTGAAACTTCTAAATGAAGGAAAAATAGAAACCGTAAATCTGACAGAGTGGTTGACTGTTGATCATGAAATTCTAATAAAAAATACCTTCCCCGAAATTGGAATTCCCAATGACATTACTGATTCTATTGTTAAGGCGATAAAAGAACAAAAAAAGCCTTCAACAATGAATTCTGTAAAATTGACTGGAAGTCTTTTGTATGAAAAATTATCGGATAAAAGTGATTACCAACTTTTCTTTAAGAAGCTCAGTGCTCATCCATCAGATTCAATTCGTTGTTTCGCGCCATTTTTAATTTCTCTAAATTCAAATTTCAGTTTAAAGGAAAAATTTGACGGTATAAAAGGCTTAGTCGCAGATAAGCACTTTGGAATTAGAGAAGTAGTTTGGATTGCAATAAGACCTGAAATTAGTAAGCACCTAAAAGAATCAATTAAACTATTAAGCGCATGGACAGCCGATGAAGATGAAAACATCAGAAGGTTTACAACCGAATCAACAAGACCAAGAGGCGTGTGGTGTAAACATATTGATACATTAAAAGAAAAACCTGAATTAGCGCTACCGATTTTGGAAAAACTAAAATCAGATAAATCAAAGTATGTCCAAGATAGTTTAGGAAATTGGCTCAACGATGCGAGCAAATCAAAACCAGATTTTGTCATTGAGTTATGCGAAAAGTGGAGAAAGAATTCGCCAACAAAAGAAACTGAAAAAATCATCAAACGCGCAAGAAGAACAATTGATAAAAAGTAAGGTTAGGGGCATATAAAATGCAATATGAGTCACGCGAATTTTATATTTCAAAATTCAAAGCATTCGTAATCAAGAGTTTATGAGTGGTTTTGTTGCGAGTTACGGGTTACGAGTCAAGCGAACTCGCACCCCGTAACTCGCAACTCGAAACTAAAACCTATTGCTTAACAACCTTCACCACACCTACCCCATCAAGCGCATTTATTTTCACAAAATAAACCCCTTTTGGATAAGTGGATAAATCTAATTCAAGGTCAACTTGGTTTGTAAAATCAAGACGCTGGATAAGTTTTCCAGAAATATTAACCACGTCTAAAAAACCTGAAATTTCATTCTCACCTAAGTCAATTAAAACTTTATCACTTGCGGGATTTGGAAAAGCATTGGTTGTGATTTGCTCAAATGATGAACTATTCAAACCTGAAGTAAGACCTAAATCTAATTTTCCAAATAGATAATCATAGCCGCCAAGTCCTGTGTAAGTCGTATTATTTATAGTTGGATTCGTACTGTTTGTCAAAGCAGACACATACAAATTTCCCCTATTATCGAAGGTTAATTTCTGAGGGGTGTCAACGAAATCTCCGCCGAAACTTACTGCCCAATTCCAATTACCTTGGTTATCTAACTCAGCAATGTAGCAGTCAAATCCACCATTGGTCGTCAATGTAGATCCTCCAGAAGAAAACTCCGCTCCAAAAGATCCAGTCAAATAAATTTTACCTTCATACGTAGCAATATCAGTACCGATGATTCTATTACTACCAAAAGCACTGGTCGCCATATTTAAGGCGCCATCCTCATTATATTGGGCAATTAAGGTCGTCGTACACCAATCTTTGCCTTCCACGTTTTTCGTATTGTCAATCAATAAATTTTCCAATCTAAAATCACTAATCACCGTAACATTACCGTACTCATCAACATCCATAGCAGGAGCACTTTCCGCTACTGTGGCATTTCCACCTTCATGTTTTATCCATCGTTGTTGTCCAAGTGGGCCATATTTTACGATAAACAAATCATGTCCATCTGAGGCAGGATCTTTCTTATTCAGAACCGTTGCAGAATTATCTAAACTTAAAACATCACTATTGAATCGGCCAGCGATGTAGACATTATTAGAAGGATCCACTCCTATTGCATTTACATCCTCTATATCTGCGCCATTGAAGGTATGTAACCACATGGCCTTTCCGTCGGCATCAAATTTACCAACAACGCCATCTGCTTGATTGGTCGCTCGGGTATTGTCATAATCATAATTATTGCCGCCAAAATATACGCCAGATGAGTGGTAATAACCGCCCGCAAAAGCAACATTTCCATCTTTATCTACAGCAATATCTTCGATGATAATTCCAGTAAAGCTATTCGTAGCCCATAAGAGATTTCCATCATTATCGTATTTTGCAACAAAAGTATTACCATGCCAAAAATCAACATCTAAAGTTGTTCCATCTATGTCCATTGATGAGCCATTCCAATTACCCGTTACATAAAGGTTTCCATCCCTATCGGTAGCGATAGCTTTACATCTACTTTTATGATCGCCGTATGGTTTAACCCAAATCAACTGTCCATCCAAATCATATTTTGATAAAAAGTGAGCTGACCAAGTGGTAAAGGATATATTTTGACCGCCCATCGTAAAGTCAGCGCCATAGTTTCCGGTTACGAAAACACTACCCTGGTTATCGAAACAAACCAGTGAGTTGTTATCATTACCAGTACTTCCGACATGAGAAGTCCATTCCCATGTTTGGGCTTGGATAGAATAAGTTCCTATTAATAGAAAAGCTAAAAGTGTATATAATTTTGACATAATTAAAGGTGTTTTTTATTCAACTCGCAAATATTAATCCTAAAATGGAGGAAAATCTATCACTAATAATTGTAGGAATGTTTTTTGATATAAAAAGAAAGCCTTCTCCAATTCTTTCAAAACTTAACTTATGTTTTTCAGTTCCTTTCTGACCTCCAGTAAACTCAAGAAATATAACTTCGATAGTTATCAACTTGAATCTCCAGAATCTCTTTTCAAAGCAAAAGGAGATATCATCTCGGTAGCCAATATCTTATTGGAAGAGCCTATCAATAAAAGTAAAGATTTAAGACATGATGCTGGCGCCTTTTTGTCTGACTGGATGTATCATTCAGATGAATACATGTTTGGCACTGGAAATTTAAAGGAACTTTTTGAGGGCAAAATCGAATTTGCCATCATCTCCTTGGCTGCTCAAGTTAAATACTGTCTTGAAAATGATGCAAAGCTAAGTTCAGAATCGAATACCAGATTGGCCATATGGAAAATGATTGCTTCCTATTTTGAAAACCCAAAAAACAAAGTGAAGCTAACTCAGAATTTAAAGAATCTTATCAATGCAAAAAATGATAACAAACTATTTGATTTTTTAGAATACCACGACCATGCTGAATAAAAACTCGGAAATAATAGCATTACTCGAAAGCGCAAAAGATAGCATGATTGATTTCATGCCGCATGCTTCCTATACCCAATCGGATGTCGAGAAATGTATGCAAATTCTTAATGCCTATCTTGAAAAAATGGAATCCTGCAATTCCAAAGCAGAAGGAATGGCGCTCGTCAAACAAACCGTCCTTGCGCTCAATGATTTAAATGAGTCCTTAGAACATGAATTAATAGAAACGGATCAAAGAGAGGATATTTGTGAAATCATAATTCTGGCCAGCCACCTAAAAGGTATCAATGACCGTGATGATGATATTACGGAAGATTGGAGAGATTGGTAACTTCCCCACCCCTGACATAATATGTCATTAAGAGTTCTTATTTTTACAAAAAAATAATGAACCACCTTTCGCGGCTATTATCCATACTGACCATTCTAAAGTCAAAAAGAATCATTACTGGTAATGAGTTAGCCAAAAAATTTGGGGTCAGCTTGAGGACTATCTATCGAGACATCAAAAAATTGGAGGAGTCAGGTGTCCCTATCCTAACCATCGAAGGCAGAGGTTATTCCATCATGGACGGCTATTCCGTTTCACCAATCATGTTTGACGAAATGGAAGTGAATGCCTTGATTACTGCGGAGCAATTGATTGCCAGCACCAACGACGAATCCTTAATCCAACATTTTGAGCAAACTTTACAAAAGATAAAATCGGTATTCAAAAGCTCTTTACAATCGCAAGGTGAGTTATTAAATAGTAAAATGGCGGTTTTCAAAAACCCATTTAAAGAAGCCAAATCTTCGTCGCTTTCCTATATTCAAATGGCGGTCATCAACTTTAGAGTGACGGAACTCGCCTACCAAGCATTGGAGCAAAAAGTCTCTCATCGAGCAATCGAACCACTCGCCATTTATAGTTATGATGAAAAATGGATAGTCATCGGTTGGTGTCGTTTACGGCAAGATTACCGCTCCTTCCGATTAGATAGAATCCAACATTTCAAAGTGCTGGAAGAAACATTCGAGGATAGAAAATTTGAGTTGGGAAAGTATTTTGTTGCTTGCGATGAGATGAGGAATAAGGAAAAGCAGATGTGATATGTTTTGTTTCCAATAAAGAATTGAGTGAAAACTGTCCCTCCCGAAGTGAATTCGGGACATGCTCTTTGGAGGGAGATCAAGGGGGAGGAATTTTCTACCATCGTGGAATATTCCTCCCTCTGCCTATCGGCATCTCCCTCCAAAGGGAGACAAGTAACTTTTATTTTTGGAATATTATAGATAACTATGAAGCCATAAAACCATTTAGCCATGTACCTTACCTCACCTTAAGAATCTGCCCAATCTTCAAGGTTGAAGTTTTTCTAATTCTATTCAATTTGCAAATTTCGCTGACGCCCAAATGATGTTTCATAGCGATATGACCGAGGGTATCTCCACTTCGTACTTTATAAAATCTCGGTTCCGCTTTTTCAGCAGCTTTTGCAATTTCTTCACTCACGAGCGGAGTGACCTCACTCTTTTTATAAGCACTATGAAAACGAGGCGTTTTCCATGCATTCGACACCCACAATTCACTACCTCGGATGGTTCGACTTCCGTCAAAATTGAAGACATATTCGGGATGAATACAAACGCCTTTGTAACGCACCTCCAAATGCAAATGACTGCCAGTGCTTCTACCCGTATTCCCGCCTAATCCAATAACTTGCCCTTCTGCAACAATGTCATTTTCCTTTACTTTATAATCAGACAAATGGGCATAAACCGTTTCAATTTCATTGACATGGCGCACGATTACGGTCTTGCCATGTCCGCTGCTGTAACCTACGAAACGAACTTTGCCAGGCAACACGGTTCTTACATTATCACCCGTTACCAGATTAAGGTCGATACCTCTGTGCGGTCTTCTTTTCCTTCTTCCATATCTTGAGGTCACCTCAATTTCATGATCCACTGGATGCGTAAAAGTGGCTTGATCAAACTCAATTTTAAAAGGTGTAGTTACAACTACGTCTTTGTATGGATTCACTTTATCCGATTCCCAATAATATTTGAAATCATCAAACTCATGTTCATGATCATGCCCATGATCTGCCCCTTGTGAATTGGTACCAAACTTCACTAAATATTCAGATTTAGTAATCACTTTCCCTGTCGCGGAATTGAGGTAAGCAACTTTATTATCCAGTTTTATTTTTTTGTAAGTGGCCGGTGCGCCGCCCTTTGCTGTGAATTCCGAAGTTTGGGTTTGACCTATTGAAATAAAAGGTACGAGCAAAAAAATGCTCAATAAAATAGTAAAAAATTTGTCCAACATCATATTCTCTAATTGCTTTTCTCTTTGAATTATGGTTTGCTTGAAAATCGGCTGCAATTATACGAATTATTGTTTTTTAAAAAAGAAATGACCCCTGACACATTCTGGCATTTTGGGTTTCTACTTTTGTGTTAATTAGTTGAACCATATAAGGCATTTAAGAGCATATAAGTCGCTCCGTGAAATCTTATATGCCTTATATGCCTTATATGGTTCAATAAAAATTCTACAAAGCAATAAATGCAATTTGAAAAAGATTTAAAATCTGAATTTAAAAACCTATTTCTCCAAGCAAGAGAAATATTACTTTCCTATGAAGGAATTATTGAAACCAAAAAAGATAGAATCACAACTTATTCAAATAGTAAAGGTGGGATTTGTCACATGAGAACCATGCCTTATGGAATTGATTTTGGTTTTTTGAAAGGAGCGAAAATGGAAGATAAAGATGGCGCACTGGTTGGCAATGGAAAAGCCATAAGAGTGCTACCTCAAAAGGAAAAACTGAACGTGGAACTAATTAAATATTTTATTAATCAAGCAATTCAAATTAACGCTAATAAATAACAATATCTTGAATCACTGAGGCATATGAGGAAATTTAAGATTTCAAAGCGCGACTTATATGCCCTTAAATGCCTTAAATGGTTCAATTTTTTATAAACAAAAAATATTTCAAAGAATGACAACAAAAGAAGTCGCCAACAAATGGGCAGAGCACTGCCGCACTGGCAGATGGGATTTAGCACATCAAGAGCTATATGCACCCAACTGCGTGAGCCTCGAAATGGAAGGAGCTGGAATGCCTAACCAAAGAGCAGAAGGCATGGAAGCCATCGCCGAGAAAGGTAAACAATGGAGTGCAATGGTTGAAGAATTTCACGGTGCAGAAATCGAAGGGCCATTAGTAGCAGGTAATCACTTTACCGCTTCCATGAAGATGGATATCACGATGAAAGGTCAACCAAGAAAGATAGACGAAGAGGTTTGCGTTTTCCGAGTGGAGAATGGAAAAATCGTATCGGAACAGTTTTTCTACCCTATTGGGTAAAAACGAGTGAAACGAGTTGCGGGATGCGAGGTGCGAGTTCCCTTGTAACTCGCACCTCGTAACTCGTAACTCGTAACCCGCATCTCGCAACTCCTTTCACTTTCAAAAAAACAAACAAATGTATCTTAGAAACATCATTCTCGCATATTTGTCATTCTCTTTCGTAATGGTTGGGGCCGATAAATTTCTTGACTTTTTAGAGCCAGCTTGTTCATTGATGGGGAGTGTTCCAAAGATGGTTTGGTATGCACTCGGTGTCTTGCAAATAATTTCCGGAATACTAATTTGGATGCCAAAGTATAGAAAGTATTTAGCTGGCATTTGGATGGTTTTTATGTTGATTTTCACAGCTGTTCATATTGTACAAGGCACGACTGATTTTGGTGGCTCTCTTTTTATGGCTATAGTATTAGGTGTGCTGGTTTGGAATCCGAGTTTTATTAGAGAGAAGCATGCATAATTTCACCGCCACTTTAGAGATCATTGTCGGCAATCCTTTTGTATTTATCCCTGAGGAAATACTTCAAGCTCTTTTCGCTAAAGCGAATCAAAACAAAGGGCCTATCCCTGTTAAAGGCTCCATCAATGGAAAGCCGTACCAACAGACTTTAGTAAAATACAGCGGTGCTTGGCGTTTGTACATCAACATGAAAATGCTCAAGGATTCACCCCGCAGAATTGGAGAAACCATTGCGGTAGAAATTGAATTTGATCCAAGTGATAGAACCATTTCTGCACATCCAAAATTCATAAGAGCCTTATCCGAAAATGAAAAAGCAAAGCAGGTTTTCGACACACTCTCCCCATCCAAACAAAAGGAAATCGTTCGATACATTTCTAATTTGAAATCGGAGGAGAGTGTAGATAGGAATGTAATTAGAGCTATAAATTTCTTACTTGGGAAAGAAAGGTTTGTGGGAAGAGATAAACCTTAATCTTTTGGTGACATATGCTAAGTACTACGTCAAGATAGTATTACTTCACGTATTTTAAATCCAAACATAGATGTTCGAAAGTTTGAAACAATTAGCAATACAACAATTGATGTCAAAAATGGCTTCAAATTCTTTAGGCGAAACAGCAACTCAAGAA
>CALHBQ010000574.1 GCA_937930815.1 uncultured Saprospiraceae bacterium
TTATGTTGCAAACGGGGTTTTGTCTATGATTAGTGATAATGTTTTTGTGGCAACTGTCTATATCAATGAAGTTAGCGCTGCATTCGAAGCAGGAAAAATATCGAGAGAAGAATATGAGAATTTGGCAATTGCAATTAACACCGGAACAAACTTACCGAGTGTGGCTACGCCAAATGGTCAAGCTGCATTCTTATTCCTTTTGACCTCTGCTTTAGCTCCAGCAATTCGACTTTCTTATGTAAAAATGATTTGGATGGCATTGCCTTATACGATTGTATTGGGTGGTGTTGGATTGATGGGTGTTATGTACTTTTTGTAAAAATGAAAATAGCTTTTCAAATACTAATAATCGTCGCTTTTTTCGCGGCAGGTTGCAGCGGCATTTCCAAATCTAAGCTAATTGGGAAATGGCAAGCTGTAGCCCTCATCGAGAATGATAAGAAACAAGTCATTGACCTTTCTGAGGTTGGATTAGAGTTCAACAAGGACGGAGGATACAAATACTTTGGAACCTTGAATTACTCAGAATCTGGCTACTTCGATACGAATAAAGATCTACTTTTCACTATCGACACTATGAACAACGGGAGCTCTGAAAAAACGGTACAAATTCTTCAACTCTCCTCTGACTCGCTTAAGATAAAAATGCAAGAGGCGAATACGATTCGTGTTGTTCATTATTTAAAGAAGGGATAATTTTTGAGATATAAAGAATGAAGTTCATTCTTTATATCTCAAAATTGTTAACCTCCTTCACCCCTCCTGGCTTCATATCATCCAACCAGATTGCTCCAATTCGCATACGAAACAACCTTAATGTCGGAAAGCCAACCGCCGCCGTCATCTTTCGAACTTGACGAAATTTTCCTTCTCTCAAAATTATAGAAACCCAACTCGTCGGGCCATGCCTTTCATCACGTATTCTTCTTGCCCGTTCGGGGAAAATGGGTTGAGGATCGAGGATAGATGCTTTGCATTTTTTAGTAAAATAATGACCTCCTTCAAAACCAATCGTTACGCCCGCTTTAAGTTCCGCTAATGCCTCTTTGGTCATATTACCATCAACTTGTGCGTAGTATTCTTTCTCGACTTTACTACTTCTGACTATCTCGCTCATCTTACCATCCGTCGTCAAAAAAAGCAAACCTTCCGAGGTTTTATCCAATCGACCAATTGCCATTGTTCCTTCTGGAAAGTCATGTAAATCACCCAACAACTTCATCTTATGATTCGTACGTATCACAAATTGGCTGAGGTAATTGTACGGTTTGTGGATGATGAAATGGCGATGTTTTTTTTCTTCTGACACTTAATTTCTTTTTCGCAAAGAACAAAAAAGTCCCGAATTCTCAACAAGAAAATTCGGGACTTTATTTGAAACACATTATTTTTTCAACCTATTCCTGCGGAACCAATTCTTTCACATCTTCGAGACTAGGAACTTTACTCTTCATTGATTTCTTTTTACATACTTTACACAATTCAGAACTTCCTTTATGTTCGAAAGATTCTTTAATGCTTCCATTACTTACATTTTTACCTTTCAAGTACCGACAATCTTGGAAGGAATGGAATTTATTTCCTCTTGTTCCGTCCGTTAACCAGAATACATTACTGGCATCAATACCTGCTTCTTTCGCTTCCGCTGTCTTTTGTTTTATCTCCTCAGTATATTTTTCAACAGATGGCGGATTAAAATCTGCTCCTCCAACACCTGCTGCAACCATTGCTAATGCAGCAATCGAACCTGCAATACCTTTTGTTTTTCCATCTAAATCTTTATTCATCAAAATCATCACAACCATTGGCAAAAAGGCTAAAATTCCCATAATTGCCCCTAACTGATTCTGAATAAAGAATTTTGTAGAATTTTTCTCAGAAGCTGGATCGAGACGATTTGCTTTCTTCCATAAATAAGAACCCGTCAACGCCAAAGCGAGAATGACTACAATTGCTCCAATTAACCACATCAATTTTTCGTTGCTGATGAGGTTGAATATGGCATAAACTTGACCCGCCATCGCAGCAATCCAAGCTATAAAAGCAAAAATTCGAAGTTTCAATGCTTTGCCTTTTGCTTCTTCGCTGGCTACAAATGTTTCTTGATCTGACATAATTTTATTTGTTTTGATTATTAAAACCTTTTTTTAGACTTCGTTTTTATCAATTGGTTTCTAAATTGGGAATTTAGAATAAAAACTAATACGTAAAAGTAAAAAAACATCCTTCTTAGACAAATTCTGTGGTCAGGTCGAAGTGGAAAATTTATTGACCAGTCGGAAAAAAAATTATCCCGAATTTACTTCGGGAAAATTCTCACTTTGGACCTAATTACAATCACAGGACAGGTCACAATGAAATATTTCTAAGGTCGAATCACATCCCGCTTACTCAAATCACCCCCTGCCTTCACACTCGAACTTCCATGTACTCGAATCTCTGATCTTATAAAATCTTCTTCATTTGCTTTGAAGATATTGGGTACATACTTCTGTGGATTTCGATCAATGTATGGAAACCAAGTCGAGTGAATTTGAATCATAATTTGATGTCCTTTTTTGAAAGTATGAAGGATATCTTGCAACGGCACTTCTACTTTGGTTGGCACATTGGGTTCGAATGGTTTTGGAAATTCGTAACTATCTCTAAACCGTCCACGAAAAACCTCATGTCGTACCAACTGTTGATAAGAACCCATTTGAATATTCTTTGGATTATGATCGTAGTTGGGATGATCGGGTGGATAGACATCAATCAATTTCACAATAAAATCGGCATCTGTTCCCGACATTGAAACTACCAAATTAGCCAAAATTTCACCTGCAATTGTCACCTCATCTTCCAGCACTTCAGTTTTAAAAGTCACTACATCTGGTCGGTATGAAGCATGACGTTGGTCATCGGTAATAAACATGCGCGGGGTGAAAGTCAATCCCTCTGTTGTGGAACGATATGGAACTGGTTTGTTTGGGTCACTTGTGTAATCAAATTTGGCAGTTTTATCAGTCGGTTCATTCAGCGATAAGACGCCATTTTTACCAAAGTAAAAGGTAGTCGGTTTGATTTCCGCAGGAGGCCAATTAGTAAACTGCTTCCATTCTTTTGTACCTGTGTCAAACATATATGCCTCTGGCAATTTAGGATTAGCTGCTCCTTTCAAATGATGTTTGAAAAATTTCAACTCAATTTCCTTTTGGAAAAAAGTGGAAATACTATCGCCGTAATATATATGATTGACAGTCTGTTGTCCGCGTTCGCGTGCCCAGCCACCATGTGTCCAAGGGCCCATGACGATGGTGTTCTTTGCTCTTCGATTTTTGGTTTCAATGTTTTTATAAATCTCTAATGGGCCATACAAATCTTCGGCATCATACCAACCACCTACTATAAGTACAGCTGGTTTTATTTTTTTCAAATGAGGTAAGATGGAGCGCTTTTGCCAAAACGCATCATAGTTGGGATGCTCGACTATTTGTTGCCAAAAGAAATTATCATGGTGGAACTTTTCAGTCGCATTTTTCAAGGGACCTAATTCGAGATTGTAGGAATATCCATCTGCTATTTTTTGACCAAATACTCTATTTATTTTATCGGCATACCAAGGCTCCTTGGTCAATGAATCCTTTTGATAACCAAACACTGCAAACGCTGGTAAATAACTTTGCAAAAACGCTCCATGATGATGAAAATCATCAAAAAAGAAATCAGCAATTGGCGCTTGAGGCGATGACGCCTTGAGGGCAGGATGGGCATCAACAGTTGCCATTGCGGCATAGTGCCCTGGGTAAGAGATACCGTAGATTCCTGCCTTTTTGTTATTATTAGAAATGTTTTTCACCAACCAATCCACGGTGTCCCAAGTGTCCGAACTTTCGTCTGTTTCGTTTTTTCGTTTCTTTTTATTACCTGGGATATTTGGGCGCATATTATCGAAAGTGCCGCCTGACATGTACCGTCCTCGCACATCTTGATAGACCAAAATAAATCCATCTTCCACCAAAAACCGTGAGGGTGCGTTAATTTTAAAATTATCACTTCGAGAAGCATTGTAGCAAGTTCGATTTATCAAAAACGGGTAGCGTTTCGATTTATCTTTTGGCGAATAAATCAACGTGTAAAGTTCCACGCCATCTCTCATTTCAATAAAATGAGATGATTTATCGTAGTTGTTGACTAGGTAAGTCGAATCGGCAGGTTGTGCAAAAATCAGAATTGGAAACAACCACAAACAACAAATAAGTATATTTTTCATGAAAGGTATTTATCAAAAGTTTAAAACGAAGGTAGGGATTTTGAAAGTGGTTGACTCTAACTCAAATTATTTGACTTCCTCCTCCGATATCTCAATGATTTCAACTTGCTCAGAGAAAGAACCGAGGTTAAAAGTATTGGCAAGAAGTGTCGCTTCTTCATTGCTAAAATCACCAGAAATTTGGCACCCTCCAGTTAAAATCGGCATTTGAACGATGGGCGCAGAAACCACACTCCCATTCAAAATTAAAGCAACTGCCTGATTTCTATTTTCGGCAGCTTTGGTTGTCATTTCTGCCCAAATCTTAGCCCCTTCTTCATCAAAATTAAAACTTACTACTTGACCGCTTGGAGTCGATTCTACTTTTGCGTTGGTAATATGTTTTGAAGTAAGCGCAGCCTCAGATTTACCTTTGGTGTCAATTAAGTAAATTTGATACTTCTGTCTTCCTACTAAATTGGGAACATGCTTTTCAGATAGATATAGTTTTAGGTTTTCTTTTGATGAAAGCAAATCCTTTATCTCAGAAAAAATGCCATCAGCGACACGTGTATCATCCAATAGACCAAGCACTTGTTTGGGTAAAGATTCACCAGTATTGGGTGTAAAATCTGGCACCTCGCCTACTAATTCAACTATGCCTTCTACTGGCGACTCGCCCAAGCGATAGGTATCCCAAAATTCCAATTCAGCGATATTGAAGATTGATTTGGCTTGCGCCAAACGGGCGTTATCAAATCGATCTACGATAAATTTTATCTTAAATCGATTTTTGGGCAAAGATTCCAAATGTGTTTGTTTGAAACCAGCTATCATCAATCGTTCATTGATTTCTTTTTTAATTTGTGGAGTCAAATGTGTTTTTGGTTTCTGAAATTCGGCGATAATAGTTACCTCATTTTTTTTAGCGCAAGCGCTTATCAAAACAGCAAATAATATTATCGAAAATAGATTTTTCATTGATTCAATTTTGTTTGAAACATATTTGTAAATTTGAAGGTAATTGGAAGTTTCATTTTAATAAAAAATCACCCTTATGTTTTTAAAAAGAATTCACCTCCTCTGTTTGTTCTCTTTTCTTTTCGCATTCAATCTTTCTGCCCAAACTTACATCGGCAAACAAAAGGACATTGATAAAATCCTAAAAAATGTAGCTCAATTTTCGAAAGATGTCATGGCGGGTGACCATGAAGCCATCGCAGCAAGTTATACTTCTGATGGAAAAATATTTCCAAACAAAAAAGATATTTTAGAAGGAACAGCCGCACTCGAAAAATACTGGAAACCAGGTGAAGGCTGGAAAACGACTTACCACAAAGTCACTCCACAAGAGATTCGTATCGTCAAAAAAACGGCTTATGATTATGGCTATTACGAAGGGGAATCACAAGGGCCCGATGGCAAAAAATCTCAATGGAAAGGTAAGTATGTCATCGTTTGGAAGAAAGTAAAAAAGGAATGGAAAATCTATTTGGATATTTGGAATGGGATGTGAAACGAGGTGCGAGGTGCGAGGTGCGAGGTGCGAGGTGCGAGGTGCGAGGTGCGAGGTGCGTAAAAAAGTGAAAATTTAAATCAATTAAAAAAATTGACACACTTTTTCGAATAACCTCAATGTTCAATTTTTTCAACTCATACGCCAGTAGAAATTCAAAAGACCAATATTATAGCGAAAGATTAAGCCTCCTCCATCGCTTCTAAGTTCTCCCAAAACTCCACCGCTCGTCTCGTATGCGGAATACAAATCGAACCACCCACCAAGTTAGCAATTGCGAAAACCTCAAATACTTCCTCTTTGGAAATGCCCATTTCGAAACAGGTTCCCAAATGATATGCGATACAATCATCGCATCGCAAAACCATAGATGCTACCAAACCGAGCAGTTCTTTTGTCTTGGATGGCAGGGCGCCATCTTTGTAGGCATTACTGTCTAAATTAAAAAAACGCTTGAGCACCTTGTTGTCTTGAGCAAGGATTTTTTCGTTCATCTTTTTGCGGTAAGCGTTGAATTCTTGGACTTTGGACATGATAGTTTTTTGTTAAAAGTTGAAAGTTGGAGGTTGAAAGTTTCATCAGGATGCGTACCCTGAGCGAAGCCGAAGGGTACAAAAGCGGAGATTGGTTTCTATGCTTGCACCCTTCGGCTTCGCTCAGGGTACGCATTTTTACTCCGAAACTGGATTCCGTTGCGACTTCAAGAAATCAGGCAACTGACGAAGGGCAGCCAATTCTTTGTAACTCGTTTTCATCTCTTGTGCAGGGTAACCAAAATAGGCTTTTCCACCTTCCAAGTCTTTGGAGACGCCTGACTTAGCGAGTACAACAGCGCCTTCTCCAATTCGTAAATTTTGAGCGATGCCGACCTGACCATAAAGCACTACGTTGTCTTCGATGATGGTTTTTCCACCAATTCCTACTTGTGCAGCCATCAGGCAATTTTTGCCAACGACGACTCCATGACCGAGCATGATTTGGCAGTCAATTTTAGTACCTGCACCGACTACCGTATCGCCTGAGACACCTTGAGCGATGGTTGTTCCGGAGCCGATATGAACATCATTTTCGATAATCGTTTTTCCGCCTGATTGCCAACGTTGATATTTTTCATCATACTTTTTGAAGTAAAAAGCATGGGTGCTGATACTGCAATTGGGTTCAATCACCACATTGTCACCAATGATTGCATTGTCATAAATGACGGTATTGGCCATGATGTGGCAATTTTTGCCGATGGTTACATCGTGTCCAACCACGACATTGGGTTCTAGCACCGTTCCCTCTCCTATCACTGCCGAATCACTTACTGAAGCAGAAAGTGGAATCGACGTTCGATAGCTCCGAACGATACTATCATACGCCTCAAAAGGATCATCGCAAATAAGCAAAACTTTGCCTTCAGGACACTCCGTAATTTCATTTAGAATGATAATGGTTGCCTCCGATTCAATGGATTTTTTGAAATACTTTTTCAAATCAGAAAACGTGATATCTCCTGGTTTGACTTTATGGATTTCATTAATACCGTGCGCTTTCAGCTCTTTGTTGCCGATGATGGTCGCTCCAATCTTTTGTGCTATTTCCGTAACAGGAATAGGTTTGGGAAATTTCATAGAATGTATTTTCTTACAAGACAGTTTTTCAACCTAACTGCCCTTAGTTATGAGGGGCTTTTTTTCGTATATTTTAAAACAATAATTGAACTTATTGCGCTCGTCAGGTTCTTGTGCATCACAAAAGGTCTCTATCCAGTTCTCATCTCGAAATTCAGGAAAAAAAACATCTCCTTCTGCTTCCAACTCCACTTCAGTCAAATAGACTTTGTCCCAAAGGTGTTTGGTTTGTTCGTATATCTGACCTCCTCCTATGATGAACGCTTCTGACTCGCCATTCGCTTCCGCTATCTCCAAAGCTTCTGAAATTGAATGTGTGATAACTGCCCCTGTTGCTGCGTAATACATGTCTCTTGTTACAATGACATTGGTGCGTTTTGGTAATGGTCTGCCGAGCGAAACCCATGTATTTCGTCCCATGATGATGTGATGATTCAGGGTGTTTTTCTTAAACCATTTGAGGTCATTGGGCAAATACCACGGAATTTGATTGTCTTTTCCGATGACTAAGTTATTTGCAGTGGCTACGATTGCGGATATTATCATTAAAACGCTTTTTTTGATTGATGAACGCAGAGGCGCAAAGACGCAGAGTTACTAACAATAATTCGAGCGCAGCCGAGAATGGAAGAGCAAAGAACGTTTTCCATGTTTCTGTTCTTGGCTGCGTTCGAATTATGAGCTATATCTTTTCTTTGGAATCGGATTGCCCGAGGTGTTTTCTCAAACGTCGCGCGAAACTATTCATTTTTGTTAAATCTGAGGTAGAAAGTTGGAGTGTTGGGTGTAGATTTTTTTCAAAATCACGAATCGGCAATACTCTGTATATTTTCTTTCCATCGGGCTGTCGTTCGATTTGTCTCCAAACGGGTATGAAATCATGCCCCATGAGGTAAGTATCTCCTGTTTGAAAATTCTTTTCGAGTTTCACCTTTAATATAATGCCGCCGTCCGTATTTGGTTTAGTTTGACTTGAAATAAAGTTGCCTAATGAATAAGCCACTAACTTTTGCTTAGTTTCATGCTGTTTTTGATAAATCGGTTGGACCACATGTGGATGTCCTCCAATGACCATATCAGCTCCCCAATCCAATAATTTATCAACCAAAGCTCGTTGCTTTTTATTTTCAATCAACTGATATTCATCGCCCCAATGCGTCAAAACGATGATATAATCGGGGTTCAATTTTTTGGCTTCTATAAAGTCTTTTTCAATCTGTTTTTCATCGATTAAATTAACGACTGTCGGCGGAGTGGTTGCCACCCCATTTGTACCATAAGTATAATTTAAAAATGCCAGCTTGACATTCCCTTTATAGACAATCAAAGGGTAATATATTTCGCGTTCTGTTGCATTCCTAAACGTCCCAGTTTGATGAAAACCATACTTTTCGAGGACATCTATGGTATGTAAGACGCCTTGTTTTCTTGCATCGTTGGAATGATTATTTGCAGTTGTCAACATATCAAAACCCGCCAACCTTAAAGCAATCGCCAAATCATCTGGGCTTCGAAATCTTGGATAGCCTTTGTAGGGCGGCTTTCCCGGAAGAGTCACTTCCAAATTGGCAATCGCCAAATCTGCTGATTCTATGATTGGTTTTACAAATTCGAAACAGGGTGAATAGTCGTAGGAACTATCTTTTTTTATTTCGGCAGCTTCTATCTGTCCGCTATGGCCCATTATATCTCCAACAAATAACAGATCTATCGTCTCCACTTGAGCATGCAAATGAAAAGAAATGCTAATAAATAACACTAAAACCCAGTATCGTTGATGATTGGTCATTTCTGCTGTTTTCGTTTTGAAACGACCTAAAAGTAGGGTTTTATGTTGAAAGTTAGAAGTTGAAGGTTGGAAGTTTCTCAATAAAAGAAATTCAGTTTCCAACTGTTATACTCCAGTAAATTTTACTGAGAGTTTGTAACAGGTCGTTTTTTTTGACTCAAATCTGGAGATTTGAAATTAAATGGCATCGGTTCGGAGAACCTCGCCAGCAATCACTTTTTTTATAAAAAAAGCGATTGCTCGTGCAGGTCTCTGACGGGTCACGACATTCGTCAAATCTCCAGTTTTGTGTAATTAATTCAAGTAGAAATGAACAAATGCCGTACCCTGAACCTGTCTGTCGTAGCCGAGCGTGAATAAGCGAAGGTTAATTTTTTACTTCTATTGGCTTCGGCTCGCCAGCAATCACTTTTTTTATAAAAAAAAGCGATTGCTCGTGCAGGTCTCTGACCTGTCACGACATTCGTCAAATCTCCAGATTTGCGTAATTAATTCAAAGTGCGATGAACAGTTTTATGTTGAAAGTTAGAAGGTTGGAAGGTTGGAAGGTTGGAAGGTTGGAAGTTTAGTTTGAAAAAACATTAAACTTTCAACATTCATCTTTCAACCTGTTACGGATTGGTCACCAAATCAATATTAATCATTTGGTTCTCGACCCACTTACGGCCAGCACGAATGGTATCGTTTGGTGAGAGGTATTTTTCAATCATTAAACTAGCAATCGGTGCGGCGTAAGAACCACCCCACCCTGCGTTTTCAACAAAAACAGCGATAGCGATTTGAGGATCATCTTTTGGTGCAAAACCAAAAAACACAGAGTGATCTTCTCCATGCGGGTTTTGAGCGGTTCCTGTTTTTCCAGCAATCGGAATATCCCAAATAAAAGCAGAACGAGCTGTACCCGAGGTGACTACTTTTTCCATACCATCGGCGACGAGTTCAAAGTATTCTTGATCGACGAAGACGCGATTTATTTTTCGATATTTAGGGTCAATTTGAGTGGTGTCGTTTCTAAATCCTTTCACTAAGTGTGGCGTGTGGTAAGAACCTCGATTGGCCAAAATTGCCGCAAGGTTTGCCATTTGGACGGAAGTCATTTGTAATTCTCCTTGTCCGATTCCGTATGACATAATTGTTGGTGATTTCCATCCGCCAGTTCCGCCATAAAGTTTATCGTAGTAACGAGGGCCAGGTACATTTCCGCCTTCTTCTCCTGGAAAATCAATGTCCAATTCTTTCCCCAAACCAAACTGATGGACATAATTATTGAATTCTTTGAGCCCTTGTTGTGGATTATAAAAGTCAACTTTATCAATCAACCTTCTAAAGGTCTGCCAGAAATAACTATTGCAAGAGTGCTGAATCGCTTTGGAAACATTGGACGCACGAGCGTGATCATGACAACCATACAAACGGTTATTGTAGTAATATCCCATATTACAGGCGATAGCAGTATTGGGTTGAATGAGCCCTTCTTGCAAAGCAGCCAATGCCACAATTGTTTTGAAAATCGACCCCGGAGGATACTCCGCCATCACGGTTCTATCAAAGAATGGCAGATTAGGATTTTTGAGTAGCTCTTGATAAACTTTACCCCGATTACTATTGATAATCAGCAAGTTAGGGTCATAGGTCGGCATACTGATCATTGACAAAATCTCTCCTGTCTTTGGTTCAATCGCGACGATACTCCCCGTTTTGTTTTGCATGAGGTACTCGCCATATGCTTGCAGATCGATGTCAATCGTTGATATCAAATCCTTACCCGAAACTGGTAATGTATCTTTTGCACTGTCTTTATAACTTCCTAACTCGCGACCAAATCTATCTTTCCAAACAAACTGAATTCCTTTTTTTCCACGCAGTTGTTCTTCATAGGTTTTCTCTAAACCCGAACCACCGATATAATCGCCCAAACGATAATTCAATTTTTTATCTTTCACCTCGCGTTCATTCGTCTCGCGAATATAGCCCAAGACATGTGGCGCATTCGGATATGGGTAACTTCGAATATTTCTAATCTGTGGAAAAAAGCCTGGAAATTCATAAAGACTTTCCTGAAAACGCGCAAAGGTATCTGCTGCAATTTTACTTTTAAAAACAAAAGGTACTACTTTCGAAAATCGTTTATTGGACCAATCTTTTTCTATATTTTTTTTAAAACTTTCTTTTGAAATCCCGATGAGCTTACAAAATTTCATCGTATCCATATCTGGATCGAGCTTATTGTAAGCAACCATCAAATCATACATCGGAACGTTGTTGACCAACAATTTTTCATTGCGATCATATATCAATCCACGAGACGGATATTTTGTAATTTTATCGATACCTGCCGATGAACCTCTTTTGGCATAAGTATCATCTATCAACTGAATATACATCGCCTGCCCAACCAGTACAAATGCACC
>CALHBQ010000575.1 GCA_937930815.1 uncultured Saprospiraceae bacterium
GTTCTTCCTGTAGGACCAAGGAAGACGTAATTATTAGTAGCAGTACTAAGTGTAATATTACCACTGAAGGTTTCAATATTACCATTCTCACCTGTTTCTAAAACACCGTTTTTGTAGAGTTCAAAAAAGTAACCTGTGGGAGTACAAATATCAAAATTGTTTTCTAGGGGCAAATCATTAACTGGATAAAATTGACCATTGAATTCTTGTTTGTCTGGACTATGCGTACCCACGAAAACCAAAGTTGAATCTTGTTTGTCACAATAGTTATAAGTGTAAGTACCCAATGGTTTTTCATAAGTAAGAAAGGTTCTAAAGTCGAGCATGTATAATTTAACTAATCCATCGGTACTCCCACAATCTGTTTGCCCAACAGTGGTGGTTAAAACTCTTTCTGTTCCTGTTCCTATGTCAAGAACGATATCTCCTAATTCTTTTAGCGGTTCTTCATCAGACCAATTGGTTCCATACCTTGTTCCGCATTCACTTGGATACTTTGCACTTAATGTTCTTGCCCAGTAATCACCTTGATAAACAATTAGTTCAAAGTTGCCTTGTTCATCGGTATCGGTAAATCCAATAGTGCCAATGCTAAAGGTCGTCCCACTATTATAACCTATAAACAAAATGTTGGATCCTTCGATTGGCTGACCTGTTTCATCAACTGTTCTACCTCTTATTGTGAGCAGGCTATCTGTAGATAATTTTAAATTTTGAGTGTTATTACTGAAATTTCGAACCAAGTAAATACTCTTATCTAAAGTATTGGAATTTAGTTGAACTGAACTTATTGCTCGATCGTATCGCTCCTTTGCGGCAACGATGTAACCTTCTGTTTTCGATTTTGGAATCTTAAACTCGTAATTACCATCCATATCCGAAGTAGCTTCAATTTCCAAATCATCGAAGTAAGCTTTTAGGCTTGCGCCGCCAATAGGTTGGTCAGTAGTATCTTTTACAATTCCCTGAACGCTATAGATGTCTGTATTTTCAATAGGCCCAGGGTTGTTGGTCGTAGTGGTCGGAATGTCTTTTTCTTTCACACATGAAAAAATCAAGAATATTGGTGCAATTAAGAATGCAATTTTATAAAACGATATATTTTTCATTTTGAATTTTTTCTAAATAATGATAAAATTAGTTTCGCAGCTGCACTATCAATATGCACTTAGTTTAGAAAACGTGACAGAAGGTACAATAAAAAAGCCCAATCAGAATTAACTGATTGGGCTTTTGATGTGTTAAGTTGCTGATTTACAGCGCTTTAGTTTGCTTTAAAGTTTCTAATAATAAATCGGCAGGTTTGTAGCCCACGAATTTCTCCGCCACTTCTAAAGTGTTGTTTTCCAATACGAAAAGAGTAGGGTAGCCGCGTGTGCCTAATTCTTTGGTTAGTTCATGTGCTGCGTTTCTTCCTTTTTTAGTTGCATCAAATTTCGGATTGTGGTATACCTTTCCATCAAATTCAACAGATTCGGTATGCTCTGCATTGAATTTTACAGGGATGAAATTCGCGTTGACAAATTCAGCGACCTTCTCATCTTCAAATGACTTTGAAAGTTTTTGACAGGGCTTGCACCAATCAGCATAGACATCCATCAAAATTGGTTTTTTGGAATCTTCTGCTTGTTGTTGTGCTTCCTCAATACTTACCCACTCAACATTCTGAGCAGTTAAAGTCATAGAAGTAATTGCGAAAAAAAGCATTAATAAATTTTTCATAATAAAAGTATTTTGATTAGAAAATGACATGGCTTCGCTTGCTCTCGTTTATGAGAGATTTAAAAACCATGCGTTGTTTTTTGATTCTTAGTGATATGTTCGATTTTCAAAATCGAGCATATCTTGATTAGCGTGAGTAATAAATTAAAATCGGTATTTGCTCAAAGAAGATATGACGGATTTTGAAAATCAGTTCTTCGAGCCTGTGCTTCTCGGCTGCGCTCGAAGTACACATCTAACTCACTCTTTATAAGCCAAAAGTGTACTCAGCGTCTCCTCCAAATCGGAAGCATCGACATTTCGAGCGATAATTTTTCCTTCTTCGTTGAGGAGATAGTTGGTTGGTAAATTTTCTACTGCATATTTTGAAAAAACTGGAGATTCTTGTCCCATGAGGTCAGAAACATGAATCCAATTGAGACTGTCTTTTTCGATGGCTTGACGCCAATTTTTTACATTTTCATCTACTGAGATGGAATAGATCTCAAAACCATGATCTTTATAGTCGTTGTAAATTGGTTTGAAATAATAGCAATGATCCTCTGTGCACATCATGCAGTACGATGCCCAAAAATCAACCAAAACAATTTTGCCTTTCAAATCAGAAACTGAAATTTCGTCTCCGTTTGGATTCTTCAAAGCGATGTCAGGGAAGTGCATTTGCTCTTCCAAGCCGACCATCAAGTCTGGCGTTTTTTCAACTTTATTAAAAAAGAAATAACAACTCAAACCAAGTACAAACACTGCTGCGATACTTTTCCACCAATTCATAGGAACTACTTTGGGAGTCGGTTTCTTATCCGCCAATTGTTGCTGAATGGTTTCCCAATCTTTCGCATCTGTTTCAATATAATTGAAATCGTCGCGATGGTTTTTTATGTGTTTTTCTAAATTATCCATGTGTTATTTCTTTTTATTCTCTGCGTAACTCCGCGAGTTCTTTGCGAAACTCTGCGTAACTGTTAGGTCCTCAGGTTTCAGATAAAATTTCTTTCAATCGCCGTTTCCCTCTCGAATATTGCGTCAATGAAGTGGACTTTGAAATATTCAAAATTTGAGCAATTTCCTCATGGTCAAAACCATCAATCAAATACAAAGTCAATACTGTTCGATAACCATTTGGCAATTCCATCAGAGCCTTTTTAACCTGATTGAATTTGAAATCTATCTGTTCAGAATCATCTGGATCAAGTTCCCATTTCGGTTCTTGATAATCTAATTCTACTAATTTTAATCCTTTCTTTTTGGCTTGATTAATAGTGGTGTTGACCACGATTCTTTTTATCCAAGCCGCGAAGCCTTGTTTGTTTTTCAAGTTTTTCAACTCTCTAAAAACTTTCAAAAAAGACTCTTGCAAAACATCTTTTGCATCCTCTCTATTTCCCAAAATCCGATAAGCTACATTGAGCATCGCATCGGCATATCGAGCATACAATTGATATTGTGCTTGCTGGTCACCCGCAATGCACTGGTTGATAATATCAATTTCACTAACTGTAATGGTATGCTCCAATCTCTGAGTTTTTTAAACTTCTGTCGTTGCTCTTAATGACAAATAAAGATAATGGAATATTGCATGAGGTGCTTTGCATTCGATGATAAAGATTAAATCTGGCACGGATATGCGTATTTATTAACCGTAATTCTTAAATCTAAACTCGCATATGAAAATCATACAACTACTTTTTTTGTTCGTTGCTTTTTCAATTAGCAATCTATCGGCACAGGTTGATAAAACAATTCTTACCAAAAATCCATTGACTGAGATTGAGGTGGAACAAGGTCATTTTACACAATACATGATTCGTTTTCAAAATACTGGAACGAGTATGGCCACTAATATCGCCATAACGGATACGATTTCTTCTGATCATTTGCTCAGTACTTTTAAGGTCATCGCAACTAGCCATGGCTATCGCACGGAGATGGATTCTGATGGAAATTTAGAAGTGTTTTTTGATAATATCTTTTTGCAAGATAGCACAAGCAACGAGGCATTGAGCCACGGATTTTTTCTTTATGAATTACAATTAGATCCAGACATGCCAACTGGCCGCATGATAGAAAATACAGCTCATATTTCTTTTGATTCCAATCCAGCAGTTGTAACCAATACCACCATGCTAAGTATTGAATCTCCAAATACGAGTTCCATCGAAGATACTTTTAAAGATTTATCGGGTGCAAAAATATACCCCAACCCAGTTTCCGATATTTTGAAAATTGACCTTTCGGTCGAAAGACCAATAGAAGTTGATTTTATTGTTTTTGACCTTTCGGGGAAATTGATGCAAACTAAAAAAGCTAAACTTATCAATGGTAGTCAAACCGTAGAATTAGATTGCCAAGGTCTTTCTGTTGGGAATTATAGTTTGGTTATTATATCAACAGAAGGAAGCGAAATTTTGCCTTTTGCTAAAGTAGGTCAATAACTAAGTCGAGGTTGTCTCAAAAGTTTTTAAATCCCCCACATCAAGCCTTTTGAGACAGACTCAATTTACTTTAGCACCTCAAGAATTTCCCGCTGCGTACTTACCCCTTTATCTTTGTGATACCACAATTGCATCTCTTTTTGAATTTCGGGGTAATCAAAATCAGCGCTCTTTTTTGCAGTTAAGAAAATTTCTTGAAGTGCATCCGGTCGAGGTCCCCAACTTCCCAAAACTTTTAAATTCTCTTTTTCTAAAATAATCAATTTAGGGATCGAGCGACCTCCATTGGTTAAGAACTTATCCATGACCGTCAAGTTCTCATCACGAAGCAAGAATTTGATTTCGATGTTAGGATTTTCTGCGGCCATTTTTACCATGATGGGTACTGATTGCGCGGCGTCACCACACCAGCCTTCTGTTAACACTAACCAAATTTGTGGAGTCGAAATTTCTGCCAAAGTGGAAACAAATTCAGGTAATAATTTTACAGTTCTATCCAAGCGTTTCATTCTGCGCTCATTCATTTTGGTATATTCAACCATGGCTTCACTGTGGTCACTGCCAGTAGATTGATTATTGGCAATCCTTTCTCTGATGAATGATCTGTAAATCTCGTAATCCATAGATTTCGAAACTAAGTCGGCAGTGATTACATGCTCTATCGTATTTTCCATATTTATTTTGTTGGCAAGGTTCATCCTATTAACTCCTTAAATTAGAGATGGTTGCGAACTAATGGTTTTCAAAACCCAGTTGGTCGGGAGATATTGTGTAATATTAATTAGTTCTGACAAATAACATCTTTTCAAAAATTACGTAATGAAACGGTAAAAATTACCCGATTATGAAAAAGAGAAAATTACCGATTATTACTTTGTTTATTTTTTTGACTTTTCAATTAGTTGCTCAAAAATTGCAATGGCAAAATTTGGTTGGAGGAAGCTTACCCGATCGTGGTTGCTGTTTAGTCGAAACAGATGAGGGAACTATTATTTTTGCTGCCAATTCATTTTCGAATGACAAAGACATTCCTACCAATAGCGGCCCTAACGATATCGTCGTCAGTAAAATGGAACCAGATGGTCAGATTCTTTGGTTGAAAACCGAAGGAGGGACTGGCAATGATTGGGTTTATAATATGGTAAAAACAAATGATGGAGGTGTCATCGCCGTAGGTTTTTCTGAATCAACAAACGGGACCTATAGCATCAATCATGGAAAAAAAGATGGCATCATATTGAAGTTTGACGGAGCAGGAAACTTAGTTTGGAAAAAGATTTTGGGTGGTTCTAATGATGAAGTTTTTTATGATTTGATAGCGACAGCAGATGGAGGATTCGTGATAGCAGGGAACTCCAATTCAACAGATGGAGATTTGCAAGACATTGCTACTGGCCTGCCGCTAAATTTTGCTGGCTGGTTATTGAAAATCGATAAAGACGGAAATACTGTTTGGCAACATCTCATTGGAAATGAAATTTCAGCTGGCTTTTTTAGAATTGTAAATGGTATTGATGGCGGTTATTTTTTGGCTGGTTCTCAAGTGAGTTATGTGCCTGATACGCCAAATCATTATGGTGGATCTGATATTGTGATCACAAAGGTTGATGCAACGGGCAATCTCGAATGGACCAGAAACTTGGGAGGAACAGATACGGATCAACCCAAAGATTTACTGGTTGACAATGGAAAATATTTGCTTTTGGGTAGTACCGAATCTGCAGATAATGACATTCCTTCCAATCGGGGTAAGACAGACGCGGTTTTGTTTTCTATTGAGGGGAATGGTGATTTGAATTGGGTTAAAACGTATGGTTTTCTGAAAACCGATAAACTCGAACAAATCACCCTTGCTGATAATGGAAATTATCTTTTGAGTGGAGTTACACTCACGCCCAGTAACTCATGGTTGTTGCTTGTGGACGGCCAAGGAAATAAAGTTTCTGAACAACTCACGGATGAATTAGATTCAGGTTCTTATCGTGATATGATTAGAAATAGGGATGGTGCATATACTTTTATTGGGACAACAGATTCGCAGATTGATAATTTGAATAAAGGTGTTTTGGATATTTGGATGGGTCGTTTTTTACTTGATTTTAATAAAATCACTGGTAAAGTTTTTGTCGATTTTGATGAAAATGGAATTCAAGACGGAGGCGATGTCTTTGCTAACAGTGTTGGTCTGCAAACGCAACAATCCAATTTTGAATTAAGAACAGATGCCTCTGATGGACTTTTTAATTTTTATGTCCAGATTGGAGAATACACCACAACTGTCCTTGATTTTGAACCCTATTTTACGGTTCCAGAAAATGGGCAGGTTAGCGAGTTTAATTCCCTTTCAGAAATTGATAGCTTGGAATTTCGTTTAGTTCCAGCGGCATTGATACCAGAAGTGGCTGTTGATTTGATTCCGCGACGAGCGTCTCGACCTGGTTTTTTGGTGCCTTATCTTTTGGTGGTAACAAACAATGGAAGTACCACTTTAGATGGTCAGGTAAATGTGAAATTCCTAAATGACAAAATGACTTTTGTAGATGCCGATAAGCCTAATCTTTCTACAGATCCATCAATGGTTTCTTTTTCGTTTTCAGGTTTAAAGCCTTTTCAACAAGAAAAAATAAACCTCAATTTTCAAATGGGGATTTTGGGTGTTTTGAATTTTGATGAAATTTTGACCTTTGAAAGTTTGATTCCAAATTACGCAGGCGAGCTAAATACAGATGATAATATTGACACGCTTTACCAAGCGGTAGTAGGTTCTTATGACCCAAATGACAAAACGATACTTTCCAAAAATCCAATCACACCGTTAGAGTTCTCACAAGGTTATAAAGCAGAATATCTTATCCGTTTTCAAAATACAGGAACAGATACTGCTTTCAATATCGTAGTTGCGGATACGCTTTCAAATGAACACATTTTGGAAACCTTCAAGCCAATATCAAGTAGTCATTCCTATCGAACCGAACTGGAACCAAATGGTAGTTTGCAGATATTTTTTGATGATATTCTTTTAGAGGATAGCGTACGCAATGAACCCGCAAGTCATGGATTTTTTATGTTTGAAATGGATTTGAAACCGCAAATCCCAGTAGATAGCATTGTTGAAAATACTGCCCATATTTACTTTGATTTCAATCCAGCGGTGGTGACGAATACGACGCAATTAAAAATCGAAACACCAACTACCAGTTCCAATAATGAAGTTATTAGTGTTTTGAATTTTGCAAAAATATACCCCAACCCAGTTTCAGAAATTTTGAAAATTGACCTTTCGGTCGAAAGGTCAAAGGAAGCTGATTTTAGCATTTTTGATGCTTCAGGAAAGTTGATGCAATCTGAAAAAGTCAACCTCATAAACGGTAGGCAAACAGTAGAATTAGATTGTCAAGCATTTCCTATTGGGAATTATATCTTAAAAATTTTTGTACCTGAAGGTGTAAAGAGTTTATCTTTTTCTAAGATTTAAAAATCAATTTGGACTCGTATATGAGCAAAGTCTAATTTGCTCATATACGAGTCTACCATATGTAGTATTTAGTTTATTTTTTTTAAAATAAAAAAACGGTTTCGAATCACTTCGAAACCGCTTTTAGTCAAAAGACGTCAATTCGTGACGTAACCTAAATCGTTTATCTCTTTCTTAAAACAATCCCTCAATCTCCCCCTTCTCATTAATATCAATATGTACCGCCGAAGGAACAGAAGGCAACCCAGGCATCCGCATCATATCACCAGTGATAGGAATAAGGAACCCAGCACCCGTATTGATTTCAATCTCCCGAACAGTCAACGCAAAACCAGTTGGACGACCTATAACTTTTGGATCGTCGCTAAATGATTTTTGAGTTTTGGCCATACAAATCGGTAAATGATCTAAACCCAGTTTGGCGATGCGGCGTAGATTTGCTTTTGCTTTGCTGGTGTATTCAACAGATCCTGCTCCGTAAACCTTTGTCGCAATCGCTTCGATTTTATCGGTAACAGACATGTCCCAAGTGTACATCGGAGTGAATTTTCCTTTTCTACTTTCAACGAGCTCGACTACTTTTTCTGCGAGTTTTTCAGCGCCTTTTCCACCTTTCTCCCATACTTTTGATTCGATAGCATCGACGCCTTTTGTTTTACAAAAGTCTTTGATGACTTTGATTTCGGCAGCCGTATCGGAAGTGAAATGATTAATCGCCACCACCACCGGAACGTTGAATTGCTGCATATTCTCGATATGCTTTTCGAGATTGACCAAACCTTTTTTAACGGCAGATACATTCGGTTTTTTCAAAGATTTCAAATCTGCTCCACCATGATATTTGAGCGCACGAATCGTTGCCACCAAAACAGATGTATGAGGCGACAAACCTGCCGATTGACATTTAATATCTAAAAATTTTTCAGCACCAAGGTCTGCACCAAAACCTGCTTCTGTTACTACATAATCACTGAGCGAAAGACCCATTTTGGTTGCGATAACGGAGTTGGTTCCTTGCGCAATATTGGCAAAAGGCCCACCATGAATAATGGCTGGCGTTTTTTCAATTGTTTGTACGAGGTTGGGTTTGATGGCATCTTTCATCAATGCCGCCATGGCGCCATCGGCTTGCAAGTCGCGCGCATAAATCGGCTTTCTATCTTTAAAAGTAAAACCGATAAAAATGTCCCCACATCGTTTTTTGAAATCCATCAAATCATTGGACAAACAAAGAATCGCCATGATTTCAGAAGCGGCCGTAATGTCAAAACCTGACTGACGCGGCATTCCTTGACCAGTGCCACCCATGCCGATCGTGATATTTCTCAATGAACGATCATTCATATCCATCACGCGTTTCCAACTGATAGTACGTGGATCGATGTCGAGGCTGAGTTTTCTGTTTTGGAGGTTATTATCAATCAACGCAGCGAGTAGATTATGCGCTTTTTCAATAGCAGCAAAATCACCTGTAAAGTGCAAGTTGATATCTTCCATTGGTAAAACCTGTGAATAACCGCCACCAGCAGCACCTCCTTTAATACCAAAAACAGGCCCGAGCGAGGGTTCTCTCAAAACAACCGTTGTTTGTTTGCCGATACGATTAAGTCCTTGTGCCAAACCGATAGAAGTAGTCGTTTTCCCTTCGCCCGCAGGAGTAGGGGAGACGGCCGTTACCAAAATCAATTTGTTCTTTTTGACTTTAGATTTTTTTATCAAATGAAGGGGCAACTTGGCAATATGATTACCGTAAGGTTGAAGGTCTTTCTTTTTAATTCCGAGTTTTTCAGCAATTTTTTCGATAGGTTGTAACTTAACCTTCCTTGCGATGTCTAAATCAGTAGGCATGAAATTTTCTTTATATTTGTTATGTAAAATGTGGCAGAGAGATGAGACACCAAAAGAACTTAAACTTTTTGAAAGCAGGTCAAAAATTGTTGAATAATTTGGCCAGTTACTGAAATAAATTGTACAATTTTTTTTGTTGAAAGTTAGAAGTTGAAAGTTTGAGGTTCCAGATTTGTGAACATTCAATATTCAACTTAAAACTTTCCAACTTCATAACATCATCAATTCTGCAAAATGCGTATTGTCATACTTTCCAGAGGTTCTCATCTTTATTCTACTCAAAGTCTAATTGAGGCCGGAAGGGCTCGAGGCCACGAAATCAAAATCGTTGATTTGACTCGCCTTAGTTTCGTCATTGACGATAACGGTAATTCACAAATCCTAAATGAAGGTGTTCCTTTAGAAAGTTACGATGCAGTGATTCCAAGAATTGGATCATCTGTTACTCAATTGGGGGCATCAGTGATTCGCCAATTTGAGTTGGTCGGTACTTATAGTTTATTAAAGTCTTCTGCTTTGTTGCAGTCGAGGGATAAATTAAGATGTTCTCAAAAATTAGCACAGGTAAAAATTCCAGTTCCTAAAACAGTTTGGTTGGGCTATGACCAAGACATTCCTGCGATTGTCAATAAATTGGGTGGCTACCCAGTCATCGTGAAATTGTTGGAAGGCACACATGGAAATGGTGTTTTGCTTTTAGATAATCTAACCGCACTTCGTTCTATCATGAATCTTTTGATGAAAAAAGGCGAACGTACCATCATGCAAGAGTTTATTGAAGAATCTGATGGCGCTGATTTTAGAGCATTCGTAGTGGGTGATAAAGTAGTCGCTTCGATGAAGCGCCAAGCTGCTGCTGGAGAGTTTCGTTCCAACCTTCACCGAGGGGCAACTGCCACTCCGCTTGTTTTGACAGAAGAAGAACAAGAGATGGCAGTTCAGGCCACCAAGGCCTTAAGTTTAGAAGTTGCAGGTGTTGATATTTTGCGTTCAAATCGTGGCCCATTAATTATGGAAATTAATGCCTCTCCAGGATTGGAAGGCATTGAAACTAGTACTGGTATAGATATTGCATTTCAAATTATGTTGCACTTGGAGCAGCAATTGGTTAAGTTGAAAAATTATTCATTTCCATCCCCCCAGAATAAAGTCAGCTAGCGAATAAGTAGTTTTTTAGAAAAGACGCGAAAATTTTTGTTTTGCGGTTCTGATGAAGCCGATTTTTTCTTTAATAGCATCGCTATTGAATAAAAAATTGGGGAAATCAGGTTCGAAAAACAAAGATTTGCAGCTTTTTATGAAAAGCTAATTATACGCTTAACCTACTCCCAAAATAACATCCTGATGTTACGGCGCTTGATTTTCAAGCGTTTCCGGATAATTGCCTTTTGCAATTATTCTTATCTATTGCTCCAAACCTAACTTTTTTAGAATTTAAAAAAAATGTTTTCACGTGCTGAGTGCCGTTTACCGTGTACCCTCAACCGTGAACCGTTTTAAACTAACACACATCCATCCTTTCTTTATCTGTCCCCCGCGACAGTCAATCAAACTATTGTAATCCAATGGGCTAATCACCTATTGGTCAAAAAAATAAGTCAGCCGTTCTTGACCAAGTAAGTCAGGTTTGAACGGCAATTTTATAAGTTTTTTCTACCATAAAAATTACCATTATGAACACGTTTCGCAATCAAAGAAATACTTTGGCGATCAGTACGTTCCGACAAAACCAAACAGTGAATGTTTTTTTACTGATGGCCTACCTTGCCCCCCTCATTTTTCTACTTTTTTCTGTGAATTTGAACGCAGAAAATTCAAACTTTTTTAAAGAAGGAAATCATGCGTCGCTTTCATTAGATTTGTCTAATGAAGAGGGGCCGTGTGATTGTACGCCTGATGGAGATACTGAGCCGCCTCAGATTTGGTTGCTTGATCCATTATTGGATGGCCTATCTCATGGAGATACATTATATGTCTCTTGTGATCAGCAAATGGGATTCGATTTGAACTCTGTAAAAGCAGATGACAATTGTGATCTTTATCCTTCTGTGGAATTTAAAGATTATGCAGTTAGTTCTGGAAATTGCCACGAGCAAGGGTATCTCAAAGAAATTATTTGTGGATGGATTGCAGAAGATGAATGTGGAAACAAAGATTCCATCGTGATTACTTTTCATGTGGTTGATGAGATTGCACCAGTTTTTGGAGACATCCAAGATACCATAACAGTTGAGTGCGATAACATCAATACATTTTTTCCAACGGCGACGGACAACTGTGATGGAAGGCTCTTTATAACAAGAAGTGATACCATCATGCCAGGCGATTGCCCAGGTGAAAGTATGATTTTAAGATCATGGATCGTAAATGATGCTTGTGGTAATGAGACCATTGAACCACAGGTTTTAATGGTAGAGGATACGAAACCACCTACTTTTCAAAATGTACCTGCTGATTTGACATTGAGTTGTGAGCAAACAGTTCCAGGAGTTGCGAACGTAACTGCGACGGATAATTGTTCAAGTGACATCATGGTTCAATTGAACATTGATACCATTGGTGATGCTTGTTATCTCGAAATGAGAAGAACTTGGAGCGCTGAAGATGATTGTGGGAATTATGCTGAAATTACTCAGTTAATTACAGTTATTGATACAACAGCACCTGCTTTTCTTTATCAGCCCAATAGCGAACACACAGTTGAGTGTGACCAACCTACTCCAAACGATGATCCTGTTTTTAGAGATAATTGTGATCCTGATTTTGCAGTAGCAATGACTTATGATTCTACTGCTTTTGATTGTGGTTGGGAAGTGTTGAAAACATGGACGGCAACGGATCGATGTGGTAATTCAACTTTTTTCTCACAAACAATTTATGGCGTAGATAGAACGACTCCTACTTTTGATAATACACCTCGCGATACGACTGTTGAGTGTGATGCAATACCTGCACCTGCATTCGTTTCTGCTTCTGATAATTGTGATTTGGATGTGGCAATTACTTTAAATGCTGATACCATTTCAACATTATGTAATAATCAAAGAATCGTTAGAACATGGATTGCAGAAGATAATTGTGGAAACGAATCTTTCTATACTCAAACTGTAAATATCATCGATACGACTGCTCCACAATTGAACGGTGTACCTGCTGATGTAACCATTGAGTGTACTGAAACGCCGAACGATCCTATCGTTACGGCTTTTGATAATTGTGATAACAATCCAGGTGTTGATTTAAATGTAGATGTAACATCAGACGATTGTTTTACCTATTTAGAAAGAACATGGACGGCAACAGATGCTTGTGGAAATTCATATTCTGAAACTCAAATTGTTACGATTACAGATTTTACAAATCCAGTTTTGGATTGGACACATCCTGATTTGATTGGTCAAAATGATGGAGGGCTTATCAATTACGAATGTACAGATGTGGTTCAGTTCAGTGCAGCAGACGCATCTGCAACAGACAATTGTGATACGGATGTAGCGATTACTTATTCAGAAACAAGTTCTCCTTCTCCTGATTGTAATGCAGATGGTTATTTGTTGATCATTACATCAGTTTGGACGGCGACTGATAATTGTGGAAATGAATCTACGCGTTCTATTCGTACGCAAGTGATTGATACGACCAATCCTGAATTGAGTGGTGTTCCTGATGATGTTACTTTGGGATGTCAAACTCAAATTCCAGCTCCTGCCAATGTTACTGCAACAGATAATTGTGATGCAGGCATTACTGCAGTTTTGGATGAAAGAACAGAAGGAACAGATTGTAACGAAAGATTAATTAGAACATGGACGGCAACCGATGCTTGTGGAAATTCAATTTCTGAAACTCAAATTATTACTTTAATAGATACACTTGGGCCAGTGGCCATTTCTGTACCGCAACCTATTACTATAGAATGTAGTGATCCGATTCCAACTGATCAACCTACTTTCCAAGATGAATGTGCAACAAACTTTGTGGTAACAGAAGCCAGTAATTCAACACCAAATAGCTGCGGATTTTTTATTGAAAGAACATGGACTGCAACAGATGATTGCGGAAATCAAACAATCGTTTCTCAATTAATTACAGGGGTTGATTCAACTCCTCCGACCTTTATTGATTTGCCAGCAGATGCAACAGCGGCTTGTGATGCTATTCCAACGCCGCCAACTGTAAGTGCAATGGATAATTGCGATTTGAATGTAGATGTTACTTTTAGTGAAGATACTTTCGGTGCAGGTAACTGTGGAAACTGGCAAGTAGTCAGAACATGGATCGCGACTGATAATTGTGGAAACGAAACAATCGGTCAGCAAGTAATTTCTATCTCAGATGATACGCCTCCAGTTTTCTTAAACATGGATCCAGACATTACTATCGAATGTGATGAAACGATTCCTGGTTCAATGGATCCAGATGTAACTGACAATTGTGATAATGATGTGACCCTTACGGTAAATGATGTAAGAGTCGATGGGAACTGTGTTGGTAACTTCACAATTGAAAGAATTTGGACGGCGACCGATGATTGTGGAAACAGTACGACTGCTCTTCAAAATATTACAGCAGTTGATAATACACCTCCGGTTATTGTCTTTGTTCACCCATTTTTGTTGGGTCATGTTGACGGAGATACAATCGTCATTCAGTGTGATAATTTAGTGTTGTTAGATGATGAAGATGCAACGGCATCTGATAACTGTAGCATCCCAACTATCGAATTTGATGAGATGGTTGTTGCTTCAGGTAATTGTGCAACAGACGGATTTTTCGAAAGATTGGTTTGCACATGGATAGCAACGGATGACTGTGGAAATCAAAGTACTTCTTCAGTAGTTGTTGAAGTGAAAGATGATACTGCTCCAGTATTTACCAATGTACCAGCATCAGTTGATTTGGCATGTGAAGCGGGTGACCCAATGAACATGGAACCAACCGTAACGGATAACTGCGACCCAAATATCACTTTCACTTTAGATGAGCAACAATTGCCTGGCAATTGTGCAGGTGGTTTCGATGTTTTGAAAACATGGACTGCAACTGACTTTTGTGGAAACACCAGTTCAGTGACTCAAATGATTTCATTCTCAGACGGAACAGCTCCAGTGATTACCTTCAATGATCCTAATTTAACAGGTGTGATGAATGGTGATGTCGTAACATTCGATTGTGACAACTTGATAAATTTGGATGAAAATTCAGTGACGGTTATAGACGTTTGTGATGAAAATCCAGATGTGACTTTTGATGAAATAATTACAACTGATCTTGATTGTGCAACACTTGGATATTTTACAGAATTGATTTGTACATGGACAGCAACAGATGATTGTGGAAATGTTTCTACCATGCAAATTACGGTTCGTTTGACCGATACGACTGCACCGACTATTTCAGGTGCGCCTGCAGATATTACAGTTGATTGTGGAGAAGTGATTCCTGCGCCAACAACACTTACTGCAGTTGACAATTGTGATAATATGGTTGACATTACTATGTCTGTTGACTCAACAGGAGGAAGATGTCCTGGTGCTTCGATTATCACTCGTACATGGACAGCAACGGATGATTGTGGGAACACAGCAACTGTTTCTCAAGTGATTACGCAAGAGGATGCAACGGCTCCTGTGATTACTTTAGCAGAGCCATTATTGAATGTAAGTTGTACAGATGTACCACCGATTCCAACACCTATGATTGTTGACAACTGTGGTCAAAATCCTTTGATTGGTTATGCTGAAAATAGAATTGATGGCGCATGTCCTCAATCTTATACTATCGAAAGAGTTTGGACGGCAACTGATGGATGTGGTAATTCTTCAACTGGTGTTCAAACGATAAATGTTTCGGATACTGAAGCACCTGTTTTAAACAATCCACCTGTTGATATGGCAGTGAGTTGTGATCAGGTTCCTCCAGTTCAAACCAATTTACAACCGGCGGATAATTGTGATTTTGCACCAATGGTAACTTTCGCCGAAAGGCAAACAGGTACCTCATGTGCTGATTTTGTTTTGATAAGAGAATGGACCGTTTCTGATGCTTGCGGCAACAGCAATATTTACACTCAGAATATTTCATTGACAGATGATACTGCTCCTGTTTTCTCAAATGTACCAGCAGATGGTACTTACGAGTGTGATGATATTCCTGACCCAATGGGTGTGGTTTTGACAGATGATTGCGACATGGATCCGACCATGACCCTCAACGAAACTCGTGTTGATGGAAGTTGCTCTGGCGAATATCAATTGACCAGAACTTGGACAGGAACGGATAGATGTGGCAATATGTCAACCGCTTCTCAAGTATTGAATATCGTTGATAATACGGCTCCAGTCATTAGTCTATTCGTTTCTCCAATCGGAGATATTTTCAACGGAATGACCGTTGATTTTGATTGTAGCATGCTTGTTACATTAGATGAAAATTCAGTGACGACAACCGACTGCGATGCTAATCCAGACATTGAATTTATAGAAGACATCACGGTTTCAAATGATTGCGAAGCAGATGGATATTTGACAAGAATGGTTTGTACTTGGATTGCGACAGACGATTGTGGAAACGAAAGTCGCTTGTCAATCACAGTGAATATCGTTGATACGCAAGGGCCTACTTTCGTAAATCCACCAGCAAACGATACACTTTATTTGAGTCAAGGAGATACTTTGTACCCAGCTCAAATGATTACCGCTATTGATGATTGTGGAGCAGTTGGTGCACCGACTTTCGTCGAAACGACCAATGTGTTGAACGATTGTAACTCAGAAGTAATTCGTATTTGGACGATAAGAGATGGTTGTGGAAATGTAGCTGCGCACATGCAAACGATAGTGATGACTACTAACATTGAAGTAAATGATGTTGTTACCCGTCAACCTGATTGTGCGATGTCGAATGGTATTATTACCTTCTTTGTTTCAGGTGATCCTTCTTTATATGTTTATAATTGGTCTCCAAATGTTGGAACACCAAACGCAGCAGGAAACGAACGTTCTGGTTTGCCAGAAGGGGAGTACATCATCAAAATGTATGCGCCGGGCAATCAAGTTTGTGAGCAAACTTATATCATACAATTAGTTGATGATTGTATCACAGACCCTGACCCAGATGGATTGCTTCCATGTGATAATCCAGCCAATGTTTTTGCAGATGATTTGATTAACGCTTCTGCGAAAAATTGTGATGCGTTACAACCACTTTGTTTGAATATCGAAGAAGATGAAATCGCAGTTTATGCATTTTTTGTAAATGGTCAGCCTTACGATGAGTCATTTATTGACTGTGATGTGGACGGTCAAATTGCACTTTCGCTTCCTCTCGGGAACAATGAAGTTATTGCCGTAGATAGAGCTGAAGGTTGTATTGAAACGACCGCTGCAAACTACTACTGCATCGAGACTTCACACATTAATAAAACGATTACTTATCAAGAAGAAGGAACGGCTTGTATTGATTTCTCAGAATTACCTGGAGACATTTCTTCTGTCACTTCAATCGAAGATGCTAATACAGACGAGTGTGTAAGCTTCGAATTGAATAGAGATGAAGATTGCATCAACTTCACTGGAAATGATATTGGAACTTCAATGATTTGTGTCGTTGCTTGCGATGACATGGGACTTTGCGATACGACTTTCCTTACGGTAAATGTAAGAATTGATGAAAACGGAAATCGTCCAGAACTACATGTAAATACAGGTTTCTCTCCAAATGCAGATGGAATCAATGATGTATTTAAAATTGAAAATATTCAACATCACCCAACTGTAGAACTTCAAGTTTACAACAGATGGGGTGTGCGTGTTTTAAAAGAAAAATCATATAAAAATGATTGGGCTGCAACTTGGGAAGGTGGAGATTTGCCAGATGGCACTTACTTCTACCTCTTGAAAAATGAAGGCAAAACTGTTAAATCTGGTTATGTCCAAATTTTAAGGTAGCCCCTATTTCCTACGGATTTATGGTTGATTGACTTACCTCATAATTGGTAATTTCTTAGCACCGGTGGAGTTTCTCCCCGGTGCTTTTTATTATTATTATCAGTGAAGCTAAAACGACTGTATGAATGTGGTGATGATAGTAGCTGAGAAAATTTTCCTTTTGGTATGAAAAACTATGGTTTGATTCTTGCTTTTTACCATATACCCTGTTCTGGGTATTTTGAAGCAAGCTATTGGTAGGCTGAGTATTATATTATATTTTTGTTTATATATAATCCACTAATTTAGAAAAGTTAAAGCGAATCTTAGAACTAAAATTACACCCATGAAACATCTCAACGCTATTGGAATCTTATTCCTCCTCCTTTTTTGTGTCAATACGCAAGCATCATTATTTGCTCAATGTGGCTCTTTTACTTTTAACAGTCAGGCTGAAATAGATGCTTTTCCTATTAATAATCCGGGGTGTACTTCTCTTGATGGTTTAGTCATTGAAGGAGCTGATATTATTGATCTTACTCCGTTGAATCAGATAGTAGATGTCTTTGGAGATTTTACGGTTATGAATAATCCTTTGCTGGTTGATTTTAGTGGATTGGGTACTTTAATTTATGTAGAAGATTTTTTAGTTGAGAACAATGCTTCTTTAGTTAATTTTTCTGGATTAAATAGCTTCAATTATGCTGGTGCAGATTTTACAGTAAAAGACAATCCTTTGTTAATTGATTTTACTGGGTTGGAAATGTTAATAGATATCTATGAAACTTTTATAGTGGAGAACAATGCTTCATTGGTAAATTTTTCTGGATTAAATAGCTTAGATGATATAGGTGCTGCAAGTAGTGGTAGTTTTATAGTTGAAAACAACGCTTCATTGGTAAATTTTTCTGGATTAAATAGTTTAAATAATATAAGAAATGATTTAATAGTAAAAGACAATCCTTCTTTAATAGACTTTACAGGTTTTGAAATGTATTACTCAAATTTAGATTTTTTTACAGTGGAGAACAATGCTTCATTGGTAAATTTTTCTGGATTTTTAAACGGCCCCACTATTATTTACGGTCTATTCTCCGTGAGGAATAATGCTTCATTGATAGATTTTACAGGTTTGGAAAGGATTTATAATGTATTTGATTTTGAAATTGAAAATAATTCATCTCTAACAAGTTTATCAGGTTTAAATGATTTAACTGATGTTAGTAATTTTCTTATAAAAAATAACCCTTCAATTACGACCTTAAATGGGCCAACGTCTTTGTATTTTTTATCAATGCTTACGATAATTGATAATCAGAATCTAACAGATATTTCTGGGTTTGAAAGTCTTCTCTCTGCTTCAATAATTAACATTGAAAATAACCATAGTTTGCTTTCAATCAGTGGTTTTAATAGTTATTTGGGTCTTTATAATCTTGAGATATTAAACAACCCACTGCTTCAATCAATCACTGGATTTACTCAGTTGGCAAATATAAGTGGAGCTCTTAATATCGATGGCAATAGTTCTTTGATTGACATAAATGGTTTTGCAAACCTAACATATCTTACCGGTGAACTTTTAATAAAGAACAATTCAGTTCTACCTAACATAAATGCATTCGCAAATCTTGATCATAGCTTCTTGACAAATGTAGAAATCGAAAATAACACAATCTTATCTTTGTGCTCAATCATAAGTATTTGTGATTATCTAAGCTATGCGACAGGTCCTTTTATTTTTGCAAATAACGCAACTGGTTGCAATAGTGATGCTGAGATTCAAACAAATTGTACCGCAACAACTTTTTTTGAAGATCTTGATTTGGACGGTTATGGGACCTTAAATAATTTGATAACAGCCCCAGGTGCTATCCCTCCATTCGGTTATTCTATTTTTTTTAATGATTGTGATGATTCGAATAATACTGTTTATCCGTCTGCACCAGAGTTGTGTGATGATTTAGATAATAATTGTGACGGGATGATAGATGAAGGTGTAGTAGGGTGTATAAAATACTACATGGATGCGGATAGTGATGGGTATGGAGATCCTACGGTTTTTAGTTCATTTATAGGGACACCTCCTACAGGCTATGTTTTAGATAATACGGATTGTGACGATTCTAATAATACCGTTTATCCAACTGCACCTGAACTTTGTGATGGATTAGACAATGATTGTGATGGAAGTATTGACGAAGGATTGGTAGGTTGCTGTCCAACAAATATTACACTTACTTCTCAATCAGAAGTTGATAATTTCCCTATAATATATCCAAGTTGTGTAAATATCGTTGGCAACCTTACCATAATGGGAGCTGATATCACGAATCTAAACGCACTTTCTCAAATATTAACAGTAGGAGGAAATGTATTAATCTCTGGTTCTATGATAGCTGATGTTTCTGGGCTCTCTAATCTTACATCAATTGGTGGTGATTTGAAAATAGAATTTACGGCTTTAGTAAATTTTACGGGGTTAAGTTCCCTACAAACTATTGGAAATAATTTGGAAATCATCCAGAATCCTCTTTTGATTAGTATGGCTGGTTTTGAAAATATTACTACACTCAATACCTTATTTTTACTGGCAAACGTTTCACTTAATTCTTTAGGAAGTTTGTCAAATTTAACTTCGTTGACAAATCTTTCTATAGTTGGTAATTCAAGCTTAAATACGCTGAATGGTCTCGATAATTTAGACCCTAATATTTTAGTTTCAGTATCAGTTTTTGGAAATAACTTTCTTTCATTTTGTTCGGTTCAAAGTATTTGTGATTATCTAAATTTAGGAAAGTCTGGATTTTTCGCTTCTAATGTAACGGGCTGTAATAGCGAGCCAGAAGTAGAACAAATCTGTTTAGCTGGTGCGCCTTCGTGTATATTTAGTGTCACTTGTCCTGCCTCGAATGATTTAGGCTATTTTGCTTGTGATACAGTTCCACCTATGCCGCTATCTGTTGCAGCAGCAGCTTCCGCTCCTTATAATATTTCTATTGGGGCAAATCCGTGTGGTGGCATTTTGGTATCTGGTTCTGATAGTGAAATACCTGAGCCATGTGGTTACACTATTCAATATATTACTAGAACTATAACAATAGTTGATGATGTTAATAACAATGGTTTAGCTGACACAGGAGAAGCACAGGAAAGTTGTACATATACTTACACTTTCCAACCAGCAGATATACCTGTTATAATAACAGGAAGCAATCCCGTACATCTTACTGGGTGCGCTTCTTTGGAAGATATAGAATTGTCTTATGGTTATTGGGTGTCAGATTTTGATTTTTTTGGAGGATGTAATCCCAAAGTGATAAGTCCTCCTCCTCCTCCTTTACCTCCTTACGTTTGTGGTGAACATATTATGTTAGAGCATGAATACATCATCGAGGACGCTTGTGGGATAGAGACTTATTATAGTTATTTTGATGTGTCTGGAGCAATATCTGGCCCAGTAGAGCTTTCTTGCCCAGCAGATGAAAATCTTCCTGCATGTTCTTCTGTAGAATATGTTTTATGGGCATTTAACGATTCATGGATAAATTCCTTTAGTTATTACGGAGGCTGCGATTATGCTTATGAAACAAGTACACCTCCTTCTATTCCTGCAGATTACACTTGTGGTGATGCATTGAGCATAACTTATGAATATACAATAGAAGATGAGTGTGGCACATATTCTTGTACTTCTACATTCAACGTACCCGCCTCAGGGACTATGCCTTTGTCAGTTACTTGTCCGGCAGATGTAAGTTTGAGCGCTTGTACAGATGCCACAATAGTAGAAAACGAATTTAGTAATTGGCTCGCTGGTTTTACTTTTAGTGGTGGATGCAATGCTTATGAAAGAAGCTACAATACTCCATCCTTACCTTATAATTATCGCTGTGGTGATCCAGTCAATATAACTTATGACTATGAAGTAGAAGGCGATTGTGACATTACTCAGACTTGTACCTCTACTTTTACTGTTGCAGGGCCATCTGCTTTAACCTTAAATTGTCCTTCTTCCTCACCACCATTAATAGGGAACTGTATAGATGAGGCAACCATTGTAAATGAATACAATAACTGGTTGAGTCAATTTAGTTTCACGGGTGGTTGCAATGCAACACTTATTAGTACTCCTCCTCCTTTACCACCCTATGTATGTAGCCAAGGAGTTAGTTTAATCTACGAATATTCAGTCCAAGATGATTGTGGTGTTCATACATGTTCGTCTTCTTTTAATGTATATGATTTAGGAAGTAGTCTTAATATTGTTTGTCATCCTGGTTTAGACCTTCCGGCTTGTCTAAATGAAGAAGGTATTTCAAATCTTTATAATGCTTGGGTAAATAATTTCAATGTATTTGGTGGCTGTAATGAAAGTTCTAATATCTCAAGTATTCCACCCTTACCACCTTACGTATGCAGTCAAGCAATAGATCTAAGTTTTACCTTAGAAGCAACAGACGATTGCAATACAACGCCACTGACTTGTACCTCAACGTTTAAAGTAGCTGCGGCTACACCATTAACGATAAGTTGCGCACCAGTGGTTAATCTATCAGCTTGTTCGAATGAAACAGAAATCCAAACTGCTTATAATACTTGGGTAGCAGGTTTTGCTGTAAATGATGGTTGTTTTGTTATTTCGAATATATCTACAATACCTGACCTGCCACCATTTGTTTGTGGGGAAGCGGTCAGTTTAAATTTCACGCTAAGTGTAACCGATGATTGTAATGCAACGCCATTAACTTGTACGTCAACTTTCAATGTGGCTGCCGCGACTCCATTAGCAGTAAGCTGCCCAACAGATGTCAATTTAGCTTCCTGTGCAAATCAAACAGAAATCCAAACCGCATATGATGCATGGGCCGCAGCCTTTGCCGTAAATAATGGATGTAATTCAAGTTCTAATATAGCGAGTGTACCTGCTTTACCCACGTTTGTGTGTGGTGGAGCAGTCAGTTTATCTTTCACGTTAAGTGCAACTGATGATTGTAATGCGACACCATTAACTTGTACATCAACATTCAATGTGGCTGCTGCGGATCCATTAGCGATAAGCTGCCCAGCTGCGGTAAATTTGTCTGCTTGTTCAAGTGATGCAGTTATTCAAAATGCATTTAATGCATGGGTTGCTGGTTTTGTTGTAAATGACGGTTGTAATGTCATTTCTAATGTAGCAAGCATCCCTGCTCTTCCAGCATATTCATGTGGCGCGCCGATAAATTTATCTTTTACCTTAAGTGTAACAGATGATTGTAATGCAACGCCATTGACTTGTATGTCAACATTTACAGTAGCTGGCACTACTTCCTTAACGTTAGGTTGTCCAACGGATCAGATGTTGGTGGCATGTTCTAATTCAGCAGCAATCACAGCTGCGTATAATACTTGGGCTGCTGGTTTTGTCGTAAATGATGGTTGTAATACGAGTTCTAATATTACTAATATTCCTGCTCTCCCAACTTTTGTATGTGGCGAAGCGGTGAATTTAAGTTTCACGCTAAGCGCGACAGATGATTGTAATACTCTACCATTAACTTGTACCTCTACTTTTTCAGTAGCGGCTTCGATTCCATTATCAGTAACTTGTCCAACAGCAGTGAGCTTGACTGGATGCGGAACAGAGGTTGAATTGACCAATGCCTATAATACTTGGATAGCTGGATTTACATTTAGTGATGGTTGTAGTGCCTTAATAACAAGTACACCACCTTCATTACCACCTTTTACCTGTGGTGACGCAGTGAGTTTGAGTTATACCTTTAGTGTAACAGATGATTGTGGTACACAGTCATGTACTTCTACATTTGATGTTGCAGCGATCGCACCACCAGTAGCAGTTTGTAATGACATAACAATCACCTTAGATGGTACGGGTAATTATACTTTAACACCAGCAGATATTTCTGCAATTGGAATGGGAAGCACATCAGTTTGTAATTTAACAATGACGGTGAGTCCAAATACATTTGATTGTACGAATATTGGCCCAATGGCTGTAAGCCTAACAGTAACAGATGATTGTGGAGCAACAGATAATTGTATGGCAACGATTAATGTAATTGCCTCACAATTTTGTATTGATAATTTCCCTCCGACTTATACAAATGAAGGAGGCCCAATGATAAGTGACCCATGTACTTGTCGTGGCAATGGAGAATTTGACGAAGAGGTATTTTTAGAATCAACCAGCACTGGTCAATTGTGGACGATTACAAACGTCAGTGGTTTAGCACCATGGAGTGTTGGAGATTTGATGACTGATAATGGAGATGACACTTATTCAGCAGTAGGAGTGCATTTGGATGGCGTAGGTTTTTCAATTCAAGTACAAAGTATTTTCTGGCCAGGTTTGACTTTGGGGATTAGCAATATCTGCCATTATCCAAAAGTTACAATTGAAAATGATTTAGAAATTCTATGTTTGAATACGCCATTGATAACGCTTGAAGGTTCGGCAGGTCTGCAATCTGATGGTGTTACGCCAATTGACGGTACTGGTATTTTTACCATCAATGGGAATCAAGTAACCTCAATAATTGCAGCTGATTTAGGAATTGGAAGTCATACCGTAGAATTCTGTTTTGATGCAGGGGAGGCTTTAGGGTTTTCACAATTATTAAACCCAGGCGGCCCTCCAATTGTGGTTGGGCCACCAACAGGAGCAAATTCACTTCAAGAGTCATTAGACGATCCAGGTTGTGAAAGTTGTACCAGTAAAATCATTGTCATACAAGAAACACCTTCCACACTTTCGTGTAATGATGGACTTCAAATTTCTTTAGCAGAAAATTGTGAAGCACTCGTAACCGCGGATATGATATTAGAAGGCAGCTATGGTTGTTACGATGACTATAGTGTTGCTTTGAGTTATAACAATTCAAGCATCGCCAATCCATTAGAAGATAACTATATCAATCAAACGATCACCGCCGAGGTAACCCACCTGCCGAGTGGCAATGTATGTTGGGGAACGTTGACGGTAGAAGATAAATTAGGCCCCGTATTCGATTGT
>CALHBQ010000576.1 GCA_937930815.1 uncultured Saprospiraceae bacterium
CCCCTTCAGTCAAAATATTGGCATATTCGCAATACCAAATGCGGTTTTTTTTGTCCACTGCTAAGTGAACAGGTTCTTGACCAATATTTAAAAGAGAAGGCGAATAGGTTTTGAAGTTGTAACCATCATATCGACAAATACCACCCTGATAGGTTAGCCAAATGTACCCTTCAAGATCTTGGGTAACATCATAAATGCTACGATGTGGCAATCCATCCTTAACGTTGATTTCCTGAATCTCGAAGGCATACTTTTGCCCTGATAGCACACCAGAAGACACTACAATTAGTAGTAAAAATTGAATACACTTCCTCATTAACTCTCAATAGTTATGTTATCTAAATCAATTCGTAACTCAGTTTTTTGAGAGTAAAGCTCAACTATGGTAGGACAAAGTTAATATTATTTGTCTCTTTTTAAGTATTGTTATTTTTTTGGGTATGAATAACAATAAAAAGTAGACCAACAACTTCATAAGCGAGATAATCAAAGTTCAATTCGCTTTTACCTCTTGCTCCGCAAATAAATCGCTCAATTCGTTTTTATTCGTCTCAAAATGTTCTAATCCCGCTTCCATTTTGTCTTTCGACAAATTTTCGCCGATCAACAGCAAACAATACTGATCCATTCCTTCCAATAAAGAATCCAACCCGTGAGCTGGAATACTCATAAAATTTTGCCTCGATTTATTCATTCTTAAATCTAAATTCAAACAGCTTTGTGTAGTGTAGTTTAATAAAATGACATAACGAACTTAATGAGAAAATTGGTGATTGATTATTGAATCTCAAACAGAAATTTCAAATGTAACACGAAAGAAAATACTTGTAACGCCCGTGAAATGCGCCCTCTTTATTTAAAAATACATTTGTTCACTACCGATTACAAACACTATAAAGAGAGCAAAATGAGAGATCAACCACTCGTTAGTGTCATCATGGCAACTTATAATCGCGCAAAGGTCATTTCAAAAACGGTTGAAAACATTTTTGAACAAACCTACCGCCCCCTCGAAGTCATTATTGTGAATGATGGTTCGACGGATAATACCCTTGAGGTCTTAACCGACTTGCAAAAGTCATATGATTTTAAGTTGATAAATAACCAACAAAATCTGCGGTTGCAAAAGTCACTAAACAAAGGTCTCCAAAACGCCACTGGAAAATATATTGCTCGAATCGACGATCACGATCGTTGGATCGACCCTAATAAAACGAGCAAGCAAGTCGCTTTTCTTGAAGAAAACTCTGAATTTGGATTAGTCGGTTCTGCCTTTTTAATCAATGATGATGAATACATCAATCCATTGACAGATGATGAAATTCGAAAACAGATTTTAATGCGCTGCCCATTTTGTCACCAGTCTATTTTGATGAGAAATGATATTATCAAAGCAGTCGGCCATTATGATGAAAATCTGATTTATTCCGAAGATTGGGATATGTGGCTAAAAATAGCGACCACTTCGAAAATTGCCAATTTGCCTGATTTCATGGTACAAGTTTTTGAGCCAGACGCTTGTGATTCACTTTCCAAAGATTTCTTTTTGAAACAGCTGCCTATCAATCGCAAACTGGTAACAAAATATGCCAAAGACTTTCCGCAAGCATGGAAAGCAAAATTGTACCACTGGTTTATCAATGTGTTCTTCAATGTATTCAGACCAGGAAGTGATATTCATCGGATTATGCAAACGGTTTTTAGATGGACTTTTCTGAAATCAGCACCTGAAGAAGAAGTTACGCCCAGTTTTGAGTTGAAAGGGAGCGTTTCTATTCCAAATTTACTAGTCATTTTACCAGCCTTCAATGAAGGCTCAGTTATCAAAAAAGTATTGCTTGACATCCAAAAAGCAGGTTTTAAAAATATTTGTGTTGTAGACGATGGTAGCTCAGATAACACCAGAAAAGAAGTCCAAAAAACAGGAGCTTTTGTCATTTCGCACCCAATCAATCGAGGAGCAGGAGCAGCAGTGCAGACAGGTATCGCTTTCGCGAAAAAACACGGATATAATCACGCCGTCTTGATGGATAGTGACGGACAACATCTACCCGAAGACATCAATCGGCTACTTGATAAAATGCAAAGTTCTAATGCCGATATAGTGGTTGGAAATCGCTTTTCATTTATAGAAAATAAAGTCCCTCATCATAGAATCACTTATAACCGAATTGCTAATATTTTTACCAATATTTTTTGCAAAAAAAATTATACGGACACTCAATCGGGTTTCAGATTGTTAAACCGTCACGCCATCGAAAAACTTCAATTAGCTAATAGAGGCTATGGGTTTTGTAGTGAAATGTTGATTACTTCTGAACATTCTAATTTACAAGTGGAAGAAACACCTATTCAGGTTTTATACACCCATTATTCGTTGAATAAAGGACAAAACTTCTTAGAAGGTATTCGCACTGCAAGAAGTATTTTGTGGGGGGTGTTGTTTGGGCAGAAGTCGTGGAAGTAGCTCCAAATATTAGCAATACAAAAATTAAAAATGGAATTTCGTTTTTTTCAAATTGTCGTACCTCTTTTTTGTTTGCTGCTCATTTTGAGACAACTATTCGACTACCGAAACGCTAAAGCAAATATTTTTGAGACTATTTTAGTTACTATTTTTTGGGGAGGTATAGCTGTTTTTGCTATGTATCCAGATTTCTTTTCAAGGCGAATTGCGAAATTTTTTGAGATAAAAAACCACATCGACGCTATTATCTTTTTTGCTTTGGGATTGTTGTTTTACTTTCAGTTTCAATTATATAAAATTTTTAAAAAACAGGATCAGTACTTGACTGAACTTACTCGAAAAATTGCGTTGAAAAATACAGACTCGGATGAGAGAAATTTAGGTTAGATTTTTGGAAATCCAAAGTTATTGAATTCAGATTCATGAAAATCCTTTTTGTCCTCGAACATTTTTACCCATACATCGGCGGCGCGGAAAAACTCTTCTACGTTTTGACCCGCGAATTGGCAAAAAAGGGGCATGAGATCACAGTCGTCACTACTCGTTTCGAGAAAGATTTACCTGAGGGAGAAATATTAGATGGCGTAAAAATCGTTCGGGTCAATTGTTTCAATCGTTTTGCGTTTACGGTTTTTAGTTTGCCAAAAGTGATTCGCTTTGCGCGAAAAAGCGACCTCATTCATACTACTACTTATAATGCTGCTTTACCTGCTTCCCTTGCCGGGAAACTGACTGGGAAGCCAGTTTTCGTCACCTTCCACGAAGTTTGGGGTGACCTTTGGAAACGTTTGCCATTCACCACCTTTTTAGAACGCAACCTATTTTATTATTTTGAAAAAATGTTGCTAAAATTACCCTTCAGTAAATTCATTGCCGTTTCAAATTTCACAAAAAACGAATTGATTAAAAACGGCATTCCTGAGGAAAAAATTCAAATGATTTACAACGGCATCGATTATGATCTTTTCAAGAAGTACTCCCCTGCTCCACCTGAGGTTTTTACATACACTTATTTCGGCAGATTGGGCATTTCGAAGGGATTGAATTTACTGATTCCAGCAGCAGCAGATTTTCGAAAATCATTTCCCGATTCCAAACTAAAATTGATTCTCCCAAAATACCCTGAAGCATTATTTCAAACTATCATGGCTTTGGTCGAAAAACATGGTTTGAAAGATTACATTGAATTTCATCATAATCTACCACGCGAGGAGTTGTACAATCAATTATTGTCTTCTTCCTGTGTGGTGATCTCTTCTTATAGTGAAGGTTTTTGCTTTGCAGCAACGGAAGCCGTTGCTTTGGAAATTCCAATCATTTCCTCCGATCAAGGTGCTTTAAAAGAGACTGTCAGCGGAAAATATATTCCACTTGACGCTATGACTTCAGAAGTACTCTCAGAGGCTTTAAAAAGTGCTTATTTGCAAGAATGGCATGAAACGCCGATTCGGTATTTTCATTTGTCTGAATCCGCGGAAGCGTATTTGGAGTTGTATGAAGAAGGATAGAGCACTTGCTTTTATTTTTAGTTCGATAACTAATTTATCCTTTGTAAATAGAAATAACCGTTCATAACAATGATTAAGTTATTATGAACAGTTATTTGGAGCTGTTTGAGTTTAAGTATTTAATCTGCGAGGGCGCCTTTTGAAACCAAGCATTTTCAAGATTATAAATTCAAACAGCTTCTTAATCAAAATTTATCTCCAAATTTTTATTGCTTTTGAAAGCTCATTGGTGCAAAACTTTGATGTTTCGAAATCAATTGTACGAAGTAAGCACCTGTTGGCAGATCTGAAGTTGGCAAAGCCAATATGTTTGTACCTTTAAAACCTAAATAGTCAGACCTACGAATTCTTTTCCCAGATTGATCCGTAATTATAATTTGAATATTTTCTTCAAGGAGTAACTCCAAATGAAGATTAATTTTATTGTCTGTTATCGGATTTGGAAACAACTTAGGCTCTTCATAAATTACATCAGTTTTGATACTAAGAACCTTTGAAAATTCATAGATGCCATCAAAGTCAACTTGTTTTAGCCTATAATAAGAAAGTTCAGATTCAGGTTTTAGGTCTTCGAAACTATACTCCTGAGTATCAAACGTTGTACCTTGTCCAGATACAAAACCAATTGAATTCCATTCAATACCAGAGGCTGATCTTTGAACATCAAAACCTTCATTGTTTAATTCCGATGCTGTTGCCCAGCTAAGAGATACTTTATCATCTTCGTATGAACCCGAAAATCGCACTAATTCAACTGGTAAAACGCCTCCTGTAAAGGAAGTTTTGTAAGATGCAGGTAGATCATCAATCCATACCTTTAGTTTAACTTCAGAAGTTTCATTGAGGCAATCTGTCTCAGCAGATAATGATGACATGGCTCCCAAAATGAAAAATAATGTTACAAATAGATATTGTATTTTTTCCATTACTGAAAATTGTTAATTTAGTTGTTAATGAAATGATTGAAAGGCAGGCGCCCAATTTGAATAACTTGGTTTGTTTGGATTTTAAAGAAGTGCAAATAAGCTCCTCAACCTTCAGATTTGATTGTTTATCTGTAACATAGGTTCCCCAATATGTTACAATAGTCATCAGAATTTAATTTTCTTTTAATCTACCGTTACATACTTACACTGCAAGTAGAATTGGTAGCCAAAAATGATTGATAGCCCAATTACGTGTTCACAAACTTAGTTGGTGTTTTTGAAAGCCGATTAGAGTAATATTTTATTTAGATTTCTCTTCTAACTCCTTGATAGCAATTTTAGAATTCATTTCCGTTATCCGTTGTTCCTGATGGCGAATGAGCATCCACAACCGAAAGTTAAGCCATAGAGAAAGAATCATCCACCCAAAGAGCATCGCATTGATATTGTCAATGATTCCAAGTGGGCGACCAATGTGACTAGTGATGGCATCTGGGAAGGTCGCTAATAATATAAAAACAACTGCAAAAACTAACCCAACCAATAACTCAAACATCTTGATTTTTGCAGCCCTGAAATAACTCACCCACACAATCATAAAAGCAATTGCGATGAGCATAAATATGATTTGGAATAAGCGTAAATTCATTAGAAAAAATTCTTTTTTTTACAGAGAAGTTATACCATTTTTGATTTTCTTCAATCGAGGAACATATTGGTTATCCAAAGCCTCAAACCGCTCAACGAATCTCTTCCTTGCACTGTTTCTAAATGCACCCGCAAATTGTGGATCCATCATGTTCTCCTCCTCGGTTTTATCTGAATCATAACCCGCAACCCGAGAAGTTTTTAATTCTTCAAAAATCACCTCTTGCAAAGAAGGTTGTTCTATAAATAATGCTTGAATGATTGCGTTTTCTTTTTCGATAAGTTCTGCCCTCAGCTTTTTTTCTAATTCTTGTAGTTCTATTTTTTTGGGATTTGGTTCAGCTTTTTTGCTGCTGACAGCTGCTCCCCTACTCTTTTTGGCTTCTTCCTTGGTATCCGTGTATCCTTCTTTTAATGCCTTTATAAAGAAGCCAGCTATATTTGATTTAATCATCTGATTATAGTTGGCTCGACGTGTAACATTGATTGCTTGTTCGATGTCTTTTTTCGAATATTTTTTCGAGCTTAGCATCTTTACAAAAGTTGTGGGTGTCACTCCAAATTGCTTTACCACAATAGCCTGAAACTCCTCAAATAATTTGTCTGCCTCCGATAATTTCTCCTCGACAATCTCAGCTTCTTCGATATTATCAAATAATGTTTTCGGAACAAATTCATTTCTCATGATAGATACTTCCTCATCCGATTTACTCATAATCATAAATCGCAAAGCATAGACTTTTCTCCCTCTTTTTATCTTTTCAATTTTATCTTTTGGAATGCGTAAATCTGTATTTTTATTAATGGCATCAATAGACGTAATAATCACTTTTTGATAAAAATTTGAAAAACGTGGATACTCATCCTTTATCTCAAACATTTCTTTTAAATCTTCTATCACTATCGTTCTAAATCCCTTGTATTCGAACTGTTTGAGCAGCTCATAAATTCGAGTTGAATATGGTTTTAGTTTTATAATATTACGTAAATCGTAAGAAGTGTATCGGGTCAATTTCGGATCAAAATTCTTTTTGATATCCAACAAGTAGGGCTTGATATCTTTATCAATTGAAACATCAACATACTCCTGCTGTTTGGCCCCCTCCCCTTTTTGTCCTTTTTCTAAAAAATCGACAAAACGGATAATACGGTGCATTCGCCCTCGACGATGCTTATCATTCATCCAACCAATGTAAACACTTTTGCTTGCCATGCTGATGGCTGCTTCCCGTAAGTAACTATATGACTGATTGGATTTGAGTTGGAAGTTCTTTTTAATGTCCTTGAACCAAAGACGATATACTTTATCATCTTCATCTTTGCGATCAATGGAAGCGATAAGTGAATGAAAAAAGCGAGTTTCCCAAACATCGAACATATAGCGCGCTTCCACGAGCTCGTTGGACTTTACCACAAGTTTGATGGTATTCCCACGCCTTTTTTTACTCTTTGTGATGGATTTTCTCATAAATCATTGATTTAGTGTTTCCTAAAAAGGTTGCCTTTTATTTGATGAGTTTTAACTCAAAAGCAACTACTTTAGGTCTATTTTAGTTAATAAGGCAACTACTTTAGGAAGTTTTCTTTATTTTACCCGTATTAATAGCTATTTCAGCTATTGCCAACCAATTTAGGAAGACGTTGTCCTAAAACAGTTGCCTTTACAAATAGAACTTACTCAAAGGTAACTAAATTGGTACAATTTTCAACCCAAAATGGTTACCCTTGCCTAAAACAGTTGCCTTAATTCCTATTTCAGTTGCTTTTTGTTCCCAAAACAGTTGCCACTAAAACCTAAAAAGGTTGCCTTTCGTCCTAAAACAGTTACCAATACCTTTGTAACTGACTGACTACCAACTTATTAGAAGATTTCAAAATAGAATATTACTAATAATAAAATCAACAACAATATTTAGCTGTTGTTGATTTTTCATTTTTTTAGGTAAAAAACGCAGTTAATGCTGTGAATTATACCTAAAACGGTTGCCTTTAAAAGGAAAGGATTAAACGAAAGGCAACCAATTTAGGATAGGCTATATTTCTTCCTTAGGTGGAGCTTGTAAATCATCAATCAAACCAGGATACTTTTTTTGATATTTATGTAATGCCTCGATTATCATTTCATTATAAATGGTAAAGACATTTTTTCTACTTACTCCTGCAAGTATCTTTGGTATTTCAATAAGATCTGGATGGATACGAATAGAAGTGGCGCGAGTTGGTTTTTTGTTTTTATCAACTGGTCGCCCTACCCTACTTGGTTTTTGGTTTTTAGAGACTTTATTTGCTTTGGGCTTTTCTTTTACAACTTTGGGTGGTTCTACTATTTCCGGCTCTTCAACTACCTCAGGCTTTTCTGTTTTTGGTTTAGCAGTAGTCTTATTAACCTTGTTAGGGTTAAACTGAGTATTCTTCGCCTCGCGTATTTTACTTAGATCTATCTTCCTTGCCATGTTTTACTTTTTGATTTTCATAATTGAAGCCAGCTCATTGATCCACGCGGTATAATTTTTACTCTTGTTGGTGCTCATATCGTCATAGAGTTCATTACCCATTCCAACATCTTCGTGTTCAACATATCGGCCAAGCATTGCCTTCATGGAGTTTACTTTAAATCGCGTTTTCCAATCACTAAAAACCTCTCTAATAAATCCAGTTGAAGAGTGCCCTGTTCGTTGCATATTGCAAAATGGAATAACCTTAATCTCATGATCAAATTCCTTTTTCACGATATCTCTAATGTTCAACATAAAATTCAAGTAGTCTTCACTGGATGGCACATCCTTATTGGTCGGAGGAACGGGAATGAATACAAAATCCGCCTCTGGAGACACATTTGCGGTTTTCCCATCGGTATCCAAATAACCAGGTAAGTCAATAATAACAATATCAGATTTGGATTGAACATCTTCGAGCAATCTATCAAACTTTTTACGAGACACACCTTTGATAGGATCTGGAAATGGTGCAACAGCCCACCTTGCTTCCTGTCCGCTCAACTCAGCTGCTCGATGTATGATACTTATCGTTTGTTGTTCATCTGCATCAACGATGGTTACACGTTTGTTGAATGGTGCTGCCGAAAAAGTACCTGCTACTAAGATTGCACAGGTGCTCTTCCCTACTCCACCCTTCTGATTTCCAAAAATTATAGTTTTTGCCATTTTTGTAATACTTGAAATATATGTA
>CALHBQ010000577.1 GCA_937930815.1 uncultured Saprospiraceae bacterium
AACTTATTGAATTCAAAAATGAATCTCGATAATGCTAAACGAAATCTCAACGTAGCCATGGGACGGTCTACCACTGAAGATTTTAAAGTAGAAATCAATACCGCTGTTGCGGAAAGTCTAACACTCGAATCGCTGATTGAACAATCTAAAAACGATAATGTCGCACTTCAAATCAATCGTCAAAATTTGATGGTCAATGAGATGAACTTGAATATTATTGAAGCGGAGAAAAAGCCAACTGTTTCAGCAGGGGCATCTTATGGATTCAATTATACAGACAATCCAGATGGTGCATTTTTCGATACCAATCGCTCACAAGGATTGAATGCAGATGTCGGCGTCAATTGGACTATTTTCGACGGAAGTCGTAAAATCAGAAAGCAAAATGCAGTGATCAATCTTTCCAATCAAAAACTACAAATCGACCAACTTCAACAACAACTCGAACGCGACATCACCAACGCATGGTCAAATTATCAAAACGCACTTTTTATTTTAAAAGTAGAAGAATCAGCTGTTGAAACGAATCGCGAAAATTTCGCTCGTACCGAAGAACAAGTTAAAATCGGTCGCTTAACTTCTATCGAATTCAGACAAGCACAATTGAATTTGCTCAATGCTCAAACGAGTTTGAATAATGCCAGATTTGATGCGAAGTTGAGGGAGATTCAGTTGTTGCAATTGGTGGGTAGGTTGATGGAGTAGCTATTGTTGCATATCCCATACTATATATCCTAAATTACCTTTGATTATCTTTGCTTTATGGTATGCATCAATACTCTTCAATTTTTTGATTACTTCTTCGGGTCCAGTTATATTAAGTTTAACGACCTTATGGTATTTTTCAATAAAAGTTATTGTGTCAAAGATTAATTTCAAATGTTCATAAAAGAAGTGAACATTTATATCTAAATAACTTTTGATTTGCTTTGCCGCTTTCGCTAATTCCTCATTTGATATATTTTTAATATCATATTTATGACCAAAATATCCATCTAAGTTTCTGAATAAAAATCTGAAAGATAATTCAAAGTCGCTAATTAACTTATTTAATATTGAATCGGTGTGACTGTTATTATTAAATAATTGAGAATTAAATTCATTTATTTTTTCAAGTGAATAATCTGATTGATTGAGCTTAAGGTTTAAATTAGTTATTAACGAAAAATACTCTGAAAAGCTACCAATATTTTTAAAATTAGATGTCCCACTATTTATTATTCTATCAAGTTCTACTAATGGTGAATTTAAATTTTCGTAGATATTCGTTACATAAATAAGGTCTAAAAGGATTTGATATGATTTTGCTTCAATATTAGAATCTTCCCCAGTGTGTGAAAAGGTGTTTCTTTGTATAGGAAGAAAAAATTCGTAATAATCAAATGCGTAATTTGAATCAGGATAAAGATCTCGTAAGGCATTGACCCTGTTAGGTAGGCTGTTGTTTCCTCTTTTTTGGATTATTTTTAACATGTCTTTGAAAAGTCCCTCAATTTGAGGAAGAGCTAAAGCATAAAAGCCATAAAATTTTTGGTCTAAAAATAGGTGTTTTAATTCTTTGAATATTGAAAGTCTGTTCTTGAGGGCCTCTATTTTTTTACTTTTTTTTATAAGTTTTTTTAGAATTTTCTTTGGCTTGATGTTTTTTAAAATTGCATAAGTCTCTTCATCGTACTCGTAACAGACACTACCAAAGTCGAGATACTCCCATTTGTTTTCTAAAAGATTTATCTTTTTGCTATCAATTTTTCCCCAATCAATTCCAAAGGCTGATTCCTTATTTTTAATTATAAAATCATTATATGGATAAATAAATGGTAGTCTAATGATATCGGGAGCACCTTTATAGTTAAAAACAGAGCTCGTGAAGGGTTTTTCTGAGAGTCTGATCGAGATTTCATCAGATTCTTGGAGAAGATAATTAAGAATTTCTTCTCTCTTTATTTTTGTTCTTTCAAAAAAAAATAAGTCCAACCGTTCGGTGGGATTTTTTGGTCTTCTCGGCTTAGATTCATATTCACTGATAAAAGATGTACTTCTGTATCGTTGTAGTAATGTTTCAATTTTTTTTAAATCTGACTTTGCGGTTGCCTCAATTTCTGTTTTTTTTATGAAAGGAAGTTCCTCGAATTCTAAAATATTATAAAAAAAATATTCAGTTGGATTTGTTTTATTTAAAACTCCTGATGGAAAGAAAATTTCTATTACTTTTTTAGAATACTTATCAACTGAATTTCTGTTATTCTTCAGTTTTTTAAAATTCAAATTACTTAATGCGTAAAAAACAATTTGATGAATCCATGGGTTAGTCAAATGCTCTGTGTTTAGAGCCTTTTTTATTATTGATTTAAATTCAATTAAGGTATATTTCTTTTCTTTAAGGTCTTTATATTTTATCATTCGTTTTCTTTTTGATCTTTTCATTTCCCAACCATATCCAAAGCCACATCAATAATCATATCCTCCTGACCGCCAACCATTTTACGTTTTCCAAGTTCTTCCAAAATATCGCGCGTGTCAAGACCATATTTTTTACCAGCTCGTTCGGCATGTAAAAGAAAACTCGAATAAACACCCGCATACCCCAAAGACAAAGTCTCTCGATCCACACGCACCGGTCGCGTCTGCAAAGGACGAATCAAATCATCCGCTGCATCCATCAATTTATGGACGTCGGAATTTTGTTCGTAGCCTGCTTTATTCATCACGGCAACCAATACTTCTAAGGGACAATTACCCGCGCCAGCGCCCATTCCCGCAAGGGAAGCATCGAGGCGATTTGCGCCATGCTGATAAGCCACAATCGTATTTGCGACACCCAAGGATAAGTTATGATGACAGTGAATTCCAACTTCCGTTTCTGGCTTCAATTCACCACGAAAACGTTTGATGCGTTCGGTCACCCCATCCATCAATAAAGCACCTGCCGAATCGGTCACGTACACGCAATCCGCGCCGTATGATTCCATAAGTTTTGCTTGTTCGAGTAAACCTTCTGGGTTATTCATATGTGCCATCATGAGGAAGCCACCGACATCCATCCCCATTTTTTTTGCGGCATCAATGTGTTGAGCGGAAATATCTGCCTCGGTACAATGCGTCGCAATTCGAACAGATTCTACACCCAAATCTCTCGCCTTTTTCAAATCATGAATCGTTGCGATACCTGGAATGAGTAGGGTAGTGAGTCGCGCATGTTTTAAATTTTCGGCAACACCTTCCAACCAATCCCAATCGGTATGTGCGCCAAATCCGTAATTGAAACTTCCACCAGCCAATCCATCACCGTGAGAAATTTCTATGGCGTCAACTTTTGCCTCATCCAATGCGATGGCCAAATCACGGATTTGTTCTTTCGTATATTGATGACGAATGGCATGCATGCCGTCGCGGAGGGTTACGTCTTGTATATATGTTTTGTGAGTCATGTTTTATCTTTTATTGAACGCAAAGGCGCAATGACGCAAAGGTTTTCGTGAATCTTCTTTGCGTCTTTCTGTCTTTGCGTTCATCATTTAATTAAAGCCAATTTTTCGCCGGTTGCTCTTGCCGCACTCGTCATAATATCCAAATTCCCAGCATACTCTGGCAAATAATGACCAGCACCTCTGACCTGCAACAAAACAGTCGTTTTCAAACCAGAACGCAAACCAAGACCTTCAATAAAAACAGGTTCTGATTCTGGAATCACATCAAATTGAACTTCTTGATGTAGCGAATAACCAGGCACATATTTTTGAACCTCGGCGACCATTTGATGGATGCTTTCGCGAATTTTTTCTTGATCTGCATTTTCACTTAAAGTGAAAACCGTATCGCGCATCACGATTGGCGGTTCAGCTGGGTTAAGGATGATAATGGCTTTTCCACGCTCAGCGCCACCTACTTTTTCGATGGCTTCTGAGGTAGTTTCTGTGAATTCGTCGATGTTGGCGCGGGTGCCGGGGCCAGCAGATTTGCTGGCGATGGATGCAACGATTTCGCCGTAATGGACTTTCGCAACTCGCGAAACAGCAGCGACCATTGGAATCGTTGCTTGACCACCACAGGTGACCATGTTTACATTTTTGACATCAATGTTATCATCAAAATTTATTGGTGGAATCAAATAAGGTCCAATTGCCGCAGGTGTCAAATCAATGATTCGTTTGTCAGGATACTTTTGGACAAAGCTCCAATTGTAATGATGTGCTTTGGCAGAAGTGGCGTCAAAAATGATTTTGATGTCATTCCATTCAGGCATTTCGATGAGGCCAGTGATGCCTTTGTGGGTGGTGGCAATACCCATTCTTTTTGCTCTCGCCAATCCATCCGAGGCCGGATCGATTCCTACCATGACAGACATTTCGAGGACATCGGAAAGGCGGATGATTTTTATCATTAGGTCAGTTCCAATATTTCCAGGGCCGATGATGGCGACTTTTGTTTTTTGCATGTGGATTTAATATTCTATTCTAAAAACTCAAAGTTAGATTGTTTTTCCTATTTGTATGAGCGAAATTTGAAATATAGGTAGATATTCCTTTACACTCTTATTTGTCTGACCGTTTATTTGTCTGACCGTTTCTTGTTTGCGCAACTAACAATCGTTAGTTTTGCAGAAGCTCTCCAAGTTATCATTTTTCAAATAGAATCTACATGGGTCAAAGTGTCGTCGTAAAAAAGAGTTCATCCAGTAAACCCAGTTTCCCAAAGGAAATTTTAAAAAAAGGATTTCAATTGCTTTGTACTGCTAAAGCGATGACGGAGTTATATGAGGCGAATTTCAAACTCGTTTCAAAATATGTGCATGCCACCTCGCGTGGGCACGAGGCGATTCAGATAGCCACAGGACTTCAGTTGCTTCCTCAAGATTATGTTTTTCCTTACTACAGAGATGATTCAATGCTTTTGAGTGTTGGGATGCGTCCACATGATTTGATGCTTCAATTGTTGGCAAAAAAAGATGATCCGTTTTCAGGTGGAAGGACTTATTATTCGCACCCAAGTTTGAAAGATGATGATAAACCAAAAATTCCTCATCAATCGTCTGCAACTGGTATGCAGGCGATTCCGGCAACAGGTGTTGCGATGGGATTTTGGTACAAAGAACAATTAGGGATTGATGATAAAAATTTCCCGATTTCGGTTTGCTCGTTGGGAGATGCGGCGGTGACGGAAGGAGAAATTGCAGAGGCATTTCAAATGGCAGCTTTAAAACAATTGCCGATTTTATATGTGGTGCAGGACAATGGTTGGGATATTTCTGCCAACGCGGAAGAGACACGTGCGCAAGATGCATCTGAATACATTCAGGGTTTCAAAGGAATTGAATGGGCGAGTATCGATGGCGCTAATTTTATAGAATCTTACGAAACTGTTGAAAAGGCAATTCAATACATTAGAACAGAAAGAAAACCATTTTTGATACACGCGAAAGTGCCGTTGCTCAATCACCACACATCGGGTGTGCGAATGGAATGGTATCGCGATGATTTGGAAGAGGCACGAAGCCGAGATCCTTATCCAGTTTTGAAAAAACAAATGAAAGCTGCTGGCTTTTCAGCGAAAGCGATAAATAAAATTGAAGCAGATGCGACAGCATTGGTTCAAGCTGATTTTGATATTGCTTTGAAAGCAGAAGATCCAACGCCAGCGGATTTGTTTACGCATGATTTTGCACCGACTCCAATCACAGAAGAGCAAGGCGAAAGAACGCCAGAAGGTGGTGATAAAGTCGTCATGGTTGATTGTGCTTTGTTGGCGGTGGAAGAATTGATGCGAGAACATAAAGAGTGCTTAGTTTATGGTCAAGATGTCGGTGGAAGGCTCGGTGGCGTATTCAGAGAAGCCGCGACTTTGGCTCAGAAATTTGGAGATGAACGTGTT
>CALHBQ010000578.1 GCA_937930815.1 uncultured Saprospiraceae bacterium
TTTGGGATTTACTTTTATCAAAACGACTCATTGGTTTTTTGGAGTAAAAGTAATGTCATACCAAATGATTTGGCGCTTGCTCAAGAACAAGGTAAAGGCGTTGACAACAAATTAGTGAAACTATCAAACGGTTATTACGAATATCTCGAAGAATCATTTAAAGAGCATCCAGATACACGAGCAGTTGCTTTGATTCCCGTCAAAAATGAATTTAGATTAGAAAGTAGTTATCTCGAAAATTGGTTTGCAGCCAGTGATTATATTCCTTGGCAAGTTGGGATTTCGGAAGATACAACAAACTATGTTGTCACCTCAAATAAAGGTCAACCATTATTTTTCTTGAATGCTTCGGCTCCTTTCAAAGACGCTCCACAGCAAAAAATCATTTTGCTTTTTTACATATTGGCAGCGCTTTCGATGGCGATTTTTATCAATAGCCTTTCCAGGCAAATTGTGCAACAATATCAGCCTTGGTGGGGAGCAGCTTTCTTGATTGGGTCGGTTTTGTTTCTGCGGCTATTGAGTTTCAAACTGGATTTTTCAGATAAATTTGACAACCTCGCCATATTCGCGCGAGCTTTTCAGACGCCTGTTTTGAGTTATCATTTGGGTGATTTGTTGATTGATATTTTGTTATTGCTTTGGTTGATGGTCTTTTTTCACCGTGAGTTCAAGGTGAAGGCGATGATTAATATTTCGACCCCGTGGCAATTCTTGTTGACCACACTCAACTATTTTTCCATCCTTTTGGGCATATTGATGATTACCAGTGTTTTCAAAAGTTTAGTCTTGGATTCAGGAATTACATTTGATTTCGATAATGTTTTCCAGTTGAGTATCTATAGTGTTTTGGCGATTTTTGGCGTCATACTTCTACTCTTTGCGCTGTTTTTGTTTAGTCATAGAATGATGTTGACGATTCAAAATACAGGGTTAGAACACAAGTATCGATTAGCTTCACAATTCGCGGCACTTTTACTGGCATTGCCAGTTATTTATCTTACAGATTTGGATTTGCCTTTTCAAAGATTAGCATTAGGTGCGGTACTGTACATTTTACTTTTTGACCTTTATATCGAAATCAAAAATCCTTCTATCACTTGGCTGGGAATTTGGTTGCTCTTTTTCTCTTCCTTTTCTGCGGTATTACTTTTCAAATACAATGAAGACAAAGATCTTTATCGCCGAATGGATTATTCAGAAGCACTTTCAGTGATGCAGGACACCACTGCTGTCCGAGAGTTGAGTCAATTTCAAAAAGCCATAAATAATGACGCTGAAATCCAACGAATGCTCTTTGATAAGACTTTCTCGGATGTCAAAACGAAGGAAAAATTGACCAAACGCATCAATAATATCTACTCTGATTATAAATATCTGTTCAATATTTATACTTATGATTTTGAGATTGGAGGACTTTCGTCGAAAAAAGATACAACTAGTAAAAGTTCGATTGTTGAGAACTATGCGAGTGCCACTGCAACAGATTCTACCAACGTAAAATTTTGGACCGAACCAGAAAAAAGTTATTCTTATCTGATAAATAGGTCTTATGACAATCCTGAAAATCCAGCAGAAAAAGCAAACATCTACCTCGGTATTCATAAAAAATTACGCAAAGCTTCTCGTGTATATACGGAGTTGATTTTGACTCAAGATTTCAAAGGGCTCAAAAATTTAGAGTTGTACGACTATGCGATTTATAAAAATAACTTGAAGGTTGAGGCAAGTAGTAGTTTGTACGAAAATTCTCCAGAAAAATACCTCTCGCTACTCGACCCTGAAGAAGAATACCCTGAAATTGTAAAAGCTGGACGTTCAGAATTAATTCATCAATCTGATGATGGAGTAGTGGTCGTCATTGGTCGGCCATTGAGAGATTTGTTAAAACCGATTTCGCTGTTTTCGTATCTATTCGTTTTGTTGGGTATTACGGTGGTGATTTTAGCGACCATTAACTCGTTTACACGTTTACTACCTGAGGTTTTAAAACTCACTTTTTGGCGAAAGCCTTCTTTAAAAAATAAAATCCAATTGTCGGTCATCATGACGATTATCGGGTCATTTGTCATGATTGGTTGGGTAACGGTGGTTTACTTCCGTCAGACCTCCGATGAATATCACGAGAATCGCTTGATGCGTAAATTGAACGCCGTATTGATGGATGCCGAACACGAGATACAATTGGAATTGGAAGCAGGCAACAAAGAGGTTGATTTAGAAAAACTCGTCAACGCAGTTTCGCCAATTCACAGAATGGATATCAATGTATATGATTTGCAAGGTGACTTGATTACTTCCACCGAAATGGACATTTTCAACAAAGGAATCATTGCGCCTAAAATGGGTAGTGTCGCTTTTCACTCACTTGTACGGCAAGGTAGTAGCGAAAACATCCAGTCAGAGCGAATTGGTGGTTTGTCGTACAAAGCAGCCTACGTTCCGCTTAGAAAACCGAGCGGAAAAGTAACCGGTTACATCGGCCTACCCTATTACGCCAAACAGCGAAATTTGAAAGATGATGTTTACGAATTTATGGGAACCTTACTCAATGTTTATGTTTTCTTATTGCTGATAGCTTCGACGATTGCCATTTTCATGGCGAATAGTATTACCAGACCGATAAGTGTCATTGGAGATCGATTCAAACGTTTCAAACTCGGAACACCTGAACCGCTCAAATGGGAATCGGAAGATGAGTTGGGTGAATTGATCAAGGATTATAATCGAATGTTGGAAAAAGTAGCAGCCAGTACTGAAATCATCAAAAAATCGGAAAGAGAAGGTGCTTGGCGATTGATGGCTCAGCAGGTAGCGCACGAGATCAAAAATCCGTTGACGCCCATGAAATTGAGTATTCAATATTTGCAACACGCCATCAAAACAAACCCAGAAAATGTTCAACCACTCTTTGAGAAAGTAGGAAAAACACTGATGGAACAAATTGAAAACTTGGTACAAATTGCCACTGCATTCTCCAACTTTGCGCAGATGCCAAAACCTGATAATAAGCCAATGATTGTCAATGAATTGGTCGATTCAGTTTTTCAATTAAATGTAAAAAACCAGGATGTAGATTTTGAAATGAATCTGCCTAAAGCAAGTCTGACCACTGTGGCAGATAAAAATCAATTACGACGTGTAATGAATAATGTGGTGAGTAACGCTATACAAGCGATACCAGAAGATAGACGTGGTAAAATAGAGATTAGCCTTTATGAGGAAGAGAATAAAGCGGTGATCAAAGTTAGTGACAATGGAAAAGGTATCAGTGAGGACATGCAAGCAAAAGTATTCCAACCACACTTCACAACGCGCTCATCTGGAATGGGATTGGGACTCGCCATGTGTAAAGATATCGTAGAATTAGCCAACGGCACCCTTTCCTTCGAAACCGAAATTGGAAAAGGAACTGACTTTTTAATAACCTTACCAAAAGTATCTGTGGATGTGAAGGATATTGAAGCGGCTGAAGAAATGCCTTTGGAAGAGAAGAAAGTTTGACCTGTGCAGTCTGATTGGTAAGGGCGAACAGTAAGGGCAATTCATGGATTGCCCTTACTGTTCGCTATACGTGAAAAATCAATTTTTATGAACACCAGATCTTTTCTTCGGCTTCACATTGACTCTTCTTTTGTCAACTTGCGTGAACGCATCAAACTGAAAAGGTAGCTCCGTACTTGAGTAAGAAGTTCTAAAATTTTCTGCTAAATTATTGACTTGTTGCAGCGCATCTGCAATTTGCAATTCGGTCAAATCAGCCAACGGGTGAGAGTAAAGACTCATCACTAATCCATTATGAATCGCATATTTGGCATCTACTGCTGAGTTGAAGTTTGCTCGAAGCAATTTTTCCAATTCATCGTTGTTTACTTCCTCAAGTTTAGTAACGAAAGTGAAAATTCGAATTCTATCCGCCTCTTGATCCGCAGCGACTAAGATGGGCCTTCTATCCAAAAGTAGTTCCCAACCACCGTCGTTGCCTTCGATTTCGAGAGCATGTTTTTTTAAGATTTTACCTAATTTTTTGTTGGAGAAATCCTGTCCGTAACTTGTGAAGGTGCATAGCATCACAAGCAGCAATAATAAATGTTTCATGGCAATACAATATTGCGGGGGATGATTAACAAATATGTTAGTAGCTAAATGTGAGAACAGATGGGAGGTAGTGTGGAGGAAAAGTGTGTTTTGGAAAAGGGTGAATTGTGCTTACTAACGTTTATAGTTAGGGGGACATAACTATTTAAGAACAAAAAAAGAGCCAGAATCGGCTCTTAACAATAATTTATTATTTCTCAACTTTCCATTTTCGTGGAATTATTGTTTGTTCATTCGCCTAAGAACGTGTTTAAAGTTCGGATTTAGAGGCGAAAAGTTCAGTTTTTTTGGCCCGCCTGACCGGAACGGGCAGGTTCTGACGAAGCCATATTTTTAAAACATAGTTGGTTCTATATTTTAAAAATATGGCCAATTCAGGTTCAAAAAAATGGGCTTTGCAGCTTAAAGCTGAAATTTAAACACGTTCTATATACCTAATTTGTATAAATTTAATTAGCCGATTATCCAACAAATGTGAACGCTCATACCAGGTCTTCGTTTCCAGTTCAGGAATGATGAGTGGTTCTTTATAAATATCAAAGTTTTGGTAGATGATTTCGTATTCTTCTTCTGTTTTGAGTACTTCTAAAGTAAACTCGTACAACTGAGGCGAGTCGGTTTTTAGATTGATAATGGCACCCGATGGCAATATCTTTTTGTATTGATTTAAAAACCAAGAAGAGGTCAATCTTCTATTCGACTTACTTTTTTTAAGAAAAGGATCTGGGAACGTGATCCAAATTTCTTTTGGTTCTGCTTTTTCAAAAAAGTGAGCGATGATTTCGATTTTAGTTCTCAAAAAAGCCACGTTGGTAAGTCCCTCCTCCTGAGCGATATGAGAACCTTTCCAAATTCGCGCTCCTTTTATATCTACCCCGATGAAGTTCCGATTAGGGTATTGTCTCGCCAAATCTAAGCTGTATTCTCCCCTACCGCAAGCCAATTCGAGTGTTATCGGATTATCATTTTTAAAGTAGGATTCGTTCCATTTGCCTTTCATGTCTACCTCCAATCCATGTTGTCCAATCAGTTGTGGATTCTTAGTATCGAAATTTTCAAAGACATTTGGTGCTGCTAAATTTTCAGCGAATTTCTGTAATTTGTTACGTTGACTCATACTCTAATAAATGATAAAATGTGGAAATGATTAAATTTTAAAATGACGGAGTAATGATTTAATCATTTACTCATTCTTGCATTTAATCATTATTGTTTAGGGCGCAATTTGAGTACCTCTCAAAATACGCTCGATGCTTTGAATTAAACTCTTACCATCTCTTGAGAGATTTTCGATAATAGAAGGATCTTTTTGAGATAAAGCCAAAAGCATAAAATTATCCGCCAATATTTCATCGGGATGAATAATATAATCGGTATTATCTCCAATTTTTCGAAAAAAGTCTTTCACCTCAGCGACATTAATCGTACTCGAACCATCGTCATGACTAATCACCTGAATACCGCCCCTTCCTCTTACAACTTGATATAAATCAAATTTCAAATAAGAAAAGAAATCTGGATTTGCTTTAGAAAATTCTGGTTGACTTGAGGTAATAATCGGAATCGCACTAAAATCCATGGAGTCCGTCTGCAAATCAATCACTTGAGCCAAATTGACGCCATCTGGGTTTATCAAAACCCGTTCTGCCAAACCTGGCTTCATCTCCAAAGGAATGTTTCCTATATTTTTAAAACCAATCGTCGCATAAAGTTTTTTGCGCTTCGCAACATCGTTTCGAGAATAGATATGAAAGAATTCGTGCAATAAGGTTTTGGTCAAAGCTGCCTCGACATCCGCCGTGTTTTTGCCTTTTGTCGAAACAGCATCATATGGAATGATGATTCGATGATCACGCGTATAATAAACACCTTCACCGTAATGTTGACCTTTTGTTTTTATCAACTCAATCACTGGCGGCACGATGTTTTTATTGATACTATTGCTCAATTTTGTGGCTTCCATCATACACTTCTTCACCAAAGCTTTTTCACTTTTGGTAAAACTGATTACATCCTTTTGCAGGAAAGTCTTGTAGTCCGCAAGAATACTTGTTCGTTTTACGCCTTTCGGATAATTTCGCTCCATTTGGATAGACATATCGAGCGAATTGATTTTCTTTAAAAAGTTCTCTTTCTTATCAATCAAAATGGCTTTCGAGGCAGATAAGCTATCCAAAAACACCGCTTTCTGCGTTTCAGAAAGCATGATGTCTTTACTGCTTTTGCAATTGGAAAGCGAAAGAATCAAAAGTGGCAATAACCAAAGGAAGAATCTCATTTATTAATTTTTGCGCAAAAGTAGGAATTTTTCATTCGGGTGCGGTTTATGAACCCCCAATAAAAAATCTATACCTGACTTAATTTAGAAAACTGAACTGGTTTACGCTTCAAATTTTGCAAGTATTTTCTTCATCGCCTTCTCAACCTGCTGATAATCAGGTAATTCCGAACCCGTAAAAATTACCATCCAAGCGTATTTCTTTCCTGATTGTTTTAGTTTTTCAAAAAGTGGAGCTTTGTTTAACCGATATGCTTCTCGTATTTGTCGCTTTACTCGGTTACGATCCACCGCTCTTTTAAACTTTCTTTTAGAAACGGAAACCGTGAACTGAATCGGTGATTCACTTTCTTCAATTTCCATAAATACCAATCGCAGCGGATACTTCCCAAAGGAGTTTCCTTCTCGGTTAAAAAGCCGACTGATGGTTTTTCGACTTTTGAGACGTTCCGACTTTTTGAATGTTTGTGTACTCAAGTTGATAATTTTACGTAACGCGGAGCGGTGCTCCGCGAATGCCGCTCGCGTAAAAAAAGATTACCAAAAGCGAACTTTTTGATTTTTTCAAAATCATTGCGGAGCACCGCTCCGCATTACGTTATGAACAAACTTAAGGCGAAAATAATTAAAAAAGCGACGACCGATAACAAACCCGTCATAACCGTCCAACTTTGTAGCGTTTGCACTTCTGTCAAACCGAGATAACGATTGACCAACCAAAAGCCACTGTCGTTTACATGAGAAAAGCCACTTGCGCCTGCTGCAATTGCCAAGGTCATCAATGCCAACTGCATAGAAGACAGGTCTAAATTCATTAAAATAGGAGCCATAATTCCAGCTGCTGTGATCATCGCCACTGTCGCAGATCCTTGCAATAATCGAATAATCAATGCCACCAAAAAAGCAGATAACAACGGCATAAAATTATATTGAATAAATTGCTCGGCAAGCATTTCCCCAGCACCACTTTCTACCAACATTTGTTTGAAAACACCACCTGCTCCAGTAATCAAAATAATGATTCCAGCAGGGCCCAATGCTTCATACTAATCTCCTGAAGTTCTTCTTTTGTTGCGCCATATCGCACACCCAAAAAGTACATTACTAACAAGGTGCTAATAATTAGAGCCACAATCGGATGACCTAAAAAACCAATAACCTCCAACCAATAACTTTCCGTTTCCTTATACATCGCACCTGTTACAGTATTGGCGAGGATGAGTAAAATCGGCAATAAAATCAGTGCAATGACCAATCCAATATTCGGCAAATTACCAGATGACTCTTTTCTTTCAATTTGCAAATCAGGCACTTCAACATGTATCTTTTTTGAAATGTATTTTCCAAAAACCAAACCTGCAATAATCGTCGTCGGCAAACCTACAATGAATCCAAAAAATATCACCCAACCCAAATCCGCATTCAAAATATCCGCAACTGCAATCGGCCCCGGCGTGGGCGGAATGAACGCATGCGTCACCGCCAAACTCGCCAATAACGGGATAGCATAAAACAAAAGCGACTTCTTCGTTTTCTTTTGCAAAGCATAAAGGACAGGCACCAAAATGATAAAAGCCACATCAAAAAAAACTGGAATTGCAATCAAAAAACCTGAGAGCGAAAGTGCCGTTGGCGCATTCTCAGTTCCAAATTTTTTAAGTAGAAAATCGGAGAGTCGTTCAGTCGCACCACTATGCTCGAGGATAGCTCCGAAAATGGCACCTAAGCCAACAATTGTCGCTACAAAACCCAGCGTATTGCCCATCCCTTTTATCACATTTTCAATAATCAAATCAAAAGGCATTCCTGAGAAAACACCCACCGCGATACTCCCAATGAGTAGTGAAACAAAGGCATTAATTCTTAAAACTAAAATGAGGAAAAGTAAAATTCCAACGCCTCCAACAAAAGCTAATAGTAGTGTGCCGTCCATATTTTTTTATTGAACCATATAAGGCATTTAAGGTCATATAAGTTCGAGAACTTAATCCTTATAGAATTTTTATTTTTTCCAATTTGTATGAAAAGATTGCTCCTTATTATCCAAACGTTTATAAGTATGTGCTCCGAAATAATCTCTTTGCGCTTGTATCAAATTGATTGCTAAATAATTGATTTTCAATGACTTATAATAATTCATCGCCGCCGACAATGCCGGAATAGGAACTGCGGCTTTTGAAACTTCACCAAATGTTTCGGCAATATTCCCAGGATGTTCTTTTATAAAATCATTGAAAACTTTTGTCGCAAAAAGATGTGGAGCATTCGGCTCTTTTTCAAAAGCTTCTATAACCAATTTCAACATATCTGAACGAATGATACAGCCGCCTCTCCAGAGTTGAGCGACTTGTGCGATGTCAATTTTCCAATCGTATTTCTTTGCTGCTGTTTTTATTAAATCGAGACCTTCGGCGAGGGCGATTAGCCGAGCGAAAAGGAATAGATCCTTGATACCCCCAAGCTGTGGCGCGTCCCCTCTTGAGAGGGGTGGCTGCGATAGCAGACGGGGGGTGTTATCGGTATCAGGCGTGACACACCCCGTCCCTATCGGGGCACCCCTCTCAAGAGGGGATGTCGCTTCTCTTTGGGATTCTTTGGTATTATTTGATATTAGCTGTTTGCTTATTTTTCCTCTCAATTCCTTCTTACTTGAAAGAATTCTTTCATCCATCGCCGCACCAATCGTTGGTATTGGAACCCCCAAATCTAACGCTTCTTTCACCGTCCACAAACCTGTGCCTTTATGACCAGCAACATCCAAGATTTGCTCAAGTAAGGATTCACCATTTTCTTCAAAACGTAAAATGTCTATGGTGATGTCGAGCAAATAACTATTGTGCAATGTTGATTTCCACTGCTCCAATTCATCTGCAATTTGTGGGTTAGAAAATTTTAAAATGTTCTTTCCAATCGCATAAACTTCTGTGAGTAATTGCATGTCTGCATACTCGATTCCGTTGTGAACCATTTTTACGAAATGACCTGCTCCATCATTTCCTATCCATTGGACGCATGGTTTTTCGTCGGCGATAGCTGCTATTTTTTGGAGCATTGGAAGGAGTCGATTTTTGGCGGAAGCCGAACCTGCCGGCATAATAGAAGGGCCTTTCAATGCGCCTTCTTCGCCACCCGAAACGCCCATTCCAACAAACTCAATTTCTTTATTTTTTAAATAATCAAAACGTCGAATTGAATCTTTGAAAAGTGAATTACCGGCGTCGATAATCATATCCTCTTTTTCCAAATGAGGCAATAGTTTTTCTATCATCTCATCAACTGGTTCTCCTGATTTTATCATTAATAAAACGCAACGAGGTGTTTTGATTTTTTTAATAAAATCTGACAAATCATTTCCAAAAAGGAAATTCGATTCAGGAAATTTTTGCACAAAATCATTGACCACATTTTCTTCTCCTTTGAATGGAACATTGTAAACGGCTGTGGGAATATTTCGAGATGCAAAGTTCCTTGCAAGGCTCTTTCCCATCACTCCTAAACCAATGATTCCAATGTCTGCTAATTGTTCTTTTTTCAACTTTTCTAAAATTGTTTTAATAATAAAATCAGGTGCCTGCCCAATGTCGAATTGGAGATTGGTTTCAGGTTTTTCGAGGGTATCAAATTGACTTTGAAGTAATGCGGCTGGCATAAAATGGCCTGCACGTGCTTCCATTCTATTTTTGATAGTTTCGAAATTTCCATCCAAAAAAACAATCTGCAACTCATTGTTTACCAGTGACTTAAGAATATTTCGATAACTTCCTTTTAATGCAGAACAGGCCATCACGAAACCAGTTGACTCGTTTTCCTGCGCTGCTTTTGCCAAATTTTTCAACCATGGCAATCGGTCATCATCATTGAGTGATTGACCGCTTTTCATTTTTGAAACATTGGCTTCAGGGTGATAGTCATCTCCTTCCAAAAAAGGTATATTCAACTTTACAGCAAGTTGTTTTCCGATGGTCGTTTTTCCGCAACCAGAGACACCCATGACTAAAATACAATTCGACATATGAAATGCTTTTTAACAATTGTGAGCAATTATAAAACAAAACCACAACAAAATGCAAAGGAATATAATCAACACACCCAAAATTGTCAAATAAGAATCTGAACAAGCGCATGCAACAAATTTATATTTCATTAACTGGAATATTCAAAAGCGTAATTGGATGTTCCTAAAAACCAGATTTTATGAAAAAAATATTCATTTTTTTGCTAACCGCAAAACTCATCTTTGCAATGTGTTTTCTTTTTAGTTGTGCTCAAGAAAGCGGTCAAAATAGAGCAGCGATCAAAAACGACTATCGAGGAATTCCTAAAGCACAGCGCAACAATGCTCCTCTAAAAAACAAACCAATCGCTGAAGAAGAGCCGCCGCAATTTATCGATCAAGTAGTATATGATGAAACAGTTGCCGATATAGAAATTCAAAGAACGGCAACTCCGCCACCACCACCCAATGCACCAGTAGTTGAAGAAATTTTTAAAGTCGTAAAGAAAAAGTACATCCACGAAGATGCACTTGATATTCCTGAAAACATTGTCATTGAACCAGTTGAACCCACCCATCGTGAGCAATACAACGAAACCGTAGAAAACGCATGGGCAGATGCAACCGAAGCTCCAGTTTCTACTTTTTCAATTGATGCAGATGGAGGGTCTTTTGCCAATGTCCGTCGTTTTTTAGAAGACGGTCAAATGCCTCCTATTGATGCGGTTCGCACAGAGGAGTTGATCAATTATTTTCAATATGATTACCCTGAACCAAAAGGAGATCACCCTATTGCTTTGGATGGAGAAATCACTTCTTGCCCGTGGGCAGATGGTCATAAAATTTTACGAATCGGATTGAAAGGAAAACATGTGCAAACCAAAAAATTACCCAATGCGAATTTCGTTTTCTTGATTGATGTATCAGGTTCAATGAGTGCGTCGAACAAATTGGGTTTACTCAAAGAATCATTTACGATGTTTGCCGACAACCTTCGACCAAATGATAGAATCGCTATTGTAACTTATGCGAGCTCGGCTGGTGTTTTACTGAATTCTACGACTGGTAGAAATAAGGCTAAAATCAAAAGAGCGATTGCTCAACTCGGCGCAGGTGGCAGTACTAATGGCGCAGGTGGTATCATTGAGGCGTACGAAATTGCTCAATCACATTTTATTCGCAACGGAAACAATCGAGTGATTTTGGGAACCGATGGCGACTTCAATGTGGGCGTTAGCAGCCAAGATGGATTGTTGAAATTGATTGAAGAAAAACGCGAAACGGGCATTTTCCTTTCTGTTTTAGGTGTCGGAACGGGCAATTACCAAGAAGGAAAAATGGAACAACTCGCCAATCATGGCAATGGTACTTACGAGTATCTCGATGATTCAGAACAAGCCAGAAAAGTATTTGTAGAAGATTTGGGCAAGTTTTATAACGTAGCAAAAGATGTAAAAATCCAACTAAAATTCAATCCAGAATTGGTAGAATCTTACCGATTGATTGGTTATGAAAATCGAATTTTGAACGAAGAAGATTTTTTGGATGATACAAAAGATGCAGGTGAGATGGGGATCAATCAATCGGTTACCGCTTTGTACGAATTGATTCCAGCAGCTCGACCTGCCGCTGATGCTTCGATGTTGACCGTTGATTTTCGTTATAAATTTTCGGATGCTCGAAAAAGTCGTCCACTCAAATTGGATATCTTTGATAGAAATACTCCGTTCCAAGCTGCCTCTGAAAATACGCGATTTGCAACTGCAGTTGCAGGTTATGGGTTGATGTTACGCGACAGCGAATACAAAGGAAATCTGACTTGGGATAAGGTTTGGGATTGGTCAGTCAATGCTCAGCGGTTTGACCCAAATGGTCATCGTGGTGCGTTTTTGCCATTGATAAAACGAGCGAAGAAATTGGATAATGTGCAGTAAGATTTTGTAAAAAAAGCTAGTCATCGCGAGATTGGGAAGTGGTTTCGCGATGGCTATTTATTTTCTAAATCTGGAAAACATTTTTGAAAATTAAATCTCACACCAACCCTTTCCAAAAAATGAACGTCTTCCCTGATATCAACCATTTTTAATAAAAAAAAACTGTTTATGAAAAACTTAATAAAACTAAATTTTTTAGTTCTTGTATTGGCACTTATTTTTTCAAGTTGCTCTAAAAACGAAGACGATTCTACGTGGGGAACACAACATGATGGAAATGGAAGATTTGATCCATCTCTTGACTCCAGTATTGGGAATTTCACTGGAAGCTCTGACCAATCGGGCGAAGGCTACAACGAAATCGAAGAAAACCCGTGGGTCAAAACCAACGACGAATCTACCTCTACCTTTTCAATTGATGCAGATGGCGGATCTTACTCAAATGCCCGTCGATTTTTAGAGGGTGACAATTTACCGCCAGCGGATGCCATTCGCACCGAAGAAATTATCAATTACTTCCAATACGATTACCCAGAACCCAATGGAAACGACCCCATTTCTTTAGATGGAGAAATCACTGATTGCCCGTGGGTTGATGGTAATAAATTATTGAGAATCGGCCTCAAAGGGAAACATATTGACCGCGATGATCTACCTGCTGCTAATTTCGTTTTTCTAATTGATGTCTCTGGCTCTATGGGCGCAGAAAACAAATTACCATTGCTCAAAGAGTCATTTATTATGTTTGCTGACAACATGAAACCAGATGATAGAATCGCGATTGTAACTTATGCTGGAAGTGCTGGCGTAGTATTAGAATCGACCTCAGGTAGAGACGTTTCAAAAATAAAAGCTGCGATCGAAGTGCTGGGATCTGGTGGCAGCACCAATGGAGCAGAAGGCATTTTGACCGCTTACGATATTGCCGAAACGAACTTTATAACAGGAGGAAATAATCGGGTCATTATCGGTACAGATGGAGATTTCAATGTCGGCGTCAGTAGCCAAGATGGATTAGTAGAGTTGATTGAAGAAAAACGTGAATCAGGTGTTTTCCTTTCTGTTTTGGGTGTCGGAACGGGCAATTATCAAGATGGAAAAATGGAACAACTCGCCAATAACGGCAACGGGACTTACGAGTACATCGACAACATCGACCAGGCAAGAAAAGTCTTTGTGGAAGAAATGGGCAAGTTTTACGCAGTTGCAAAAGATGTAAAAGTGCAAATAGATTTTAACCCTGATGCCGTTTTACAATATCGTTTGATTGGTTACGAAAATCGTCTATTGGACAATGAAGACTTTGAAGATGATACCAAAGACGCTGGAGAAATGGGTGCTGACCAAGCCGTTACTGCCCTTTATGAATTGGTCATGAAACCTAATAGCACACTCTCCTCCGCTGCATTGACAATTGATTTCAGATATAAATTGCCAGAGGAAGATGTGAGCCAACCGCTTCAATTGGAAGTCTATGATGAATTGTCTCTTTTCGAAAATGCAAGTGAGAACACGCGCTTCGCAGCAGCGGCGGCAGCTTATGGTTTGCAACTTCGCGACAGCGAATATAAAGGTGATGCAACTTGGGATGATATTTTGAAATGGGCGACCAACGCTCAAAGATTTGATCCAAATGGCTACCGAAGCGAATTTTTACCATTGATAAAAAAAGCCAAAGAATTACAATAACCGACTGTTTATAATTTTATCATGCACTAAGCGCATCAATTAATTTTGATGCGCTTTTTAAAATTTAAACTAATTTCTACATTAGCAGCTAATGCTAAAATCAATATTATGAAAAAATCACTATTACTCTTTTCATTCATTTCGTTTTCAAATTTTTTGTTTTCACAAAACGAAAATTATAACGGTCAATTCGGATTTGATGCGACTGGCTTCATTGCTCAGTTTTTAAACTTTGGCAGTACGAGTAGTGGTTCAAGTCCCTATGTTTTGACTTATCGAAAATTAGGTGCCAAAAAGAACATCCGTTTCGGATTAGGTGGCTCTTTCAATATCACAGAAGATCGAGTTACTAATGCGATTGAGTTTAGAGTTGGAAATGAACGATACAGAGATTTTGAAAAAAGATGGCGAGCGTTGTATGGTTGGGATTTTAAACTTGGTGGATTTTACAATAGCGATGGCAATAATAATGTAACGACCAATTTTAAGGTTGGCGCATCTCCATTTTTCGGATTACAATTCCGAATCAATGAAAGATTATCTGTTTCTACTGAAGCAGCATACACCTTTTGGTTGGGCCAAACAGTTAGAGGTAAAGAAGATGATTTCCAGTTTTCTACGAGCTTCAATCCACCCGTTTCGCTATTTGTACAATATGATATTTTTTTGAAGTCGAAGAAGTGATTTCTCAGATTCAACCACTTTTACCATTCATACATCCAAATCTACCGTTCGTAAAATGACCGATTTTGTAAGCTCTTAGGTGCCTTATGTTTGTGGTGAGAAAAAAACATACCACCAAAACAAACATACTAATGAGCGTTAATTTCGACTTCACAAAACTTACATCAATTATATACCCACCACTTTGCCTTACTTGTAAATGTAAAATAAGCAGTAAAGAGCAAGGCATATGTTTAGAATGCGATCACAAACTTCCGCGCACCAATTTCCAAAACTCAAAAGAGAATAAATTTTCTGAACGATTTTGGGGAAGAATACCGGTTCACACTGCGTCAGCTATGTATTATTTTAATGGAAATGAAAGTGTCAAGAAGATGATTCATGGATTGAAATATCAAGGCAAAACTGATATTGGCGAGCGAATCGGTCGGATTTTCGGCAAACGACTCAGAAAAAATTCAAACTTTGATGGAGTAGATATGATCCTACCAGTTCCATTACATTGGACAAGACAACGTGAGCGAGGATACAATCAGAGTGATTGTTTTGCGAAAGGTTTATCAGAATCAATGGGTAGAAATTGGCATAGAGATTACCTTAAAAGAAATAAAAACACCACTTCTCAAACTAAGAAAAGCATCTCTGAACGTATCGAAAATGTATCTAACATTTTTGAAGTAGTTGACCCAAAACTATTACAAGGAAAGCATATTTTATTGGTCGATGATGTGGTGACAACTGGAGCAACGCTGGAGGCATGCGCAGAAGCTATTTTGAAAATTCCAGGTACAACGGTTAGTATGGCGACGATTGCGATTGCGGTTTGACCAAAATTAGACGTAAAAGTATCAGCTATATTCAAAATAGCTGATAAAAAAAACGCCTCAACACTACGACAGTAGCATTGAGGCGTTTTTTTTAAGCAAAGTTCTAACTTACGCTTCCGCAGTCTTTTCTTCTTTCTTCACTTCCTTTCCTTCTTCTTTCGGCTTATAACCTTTAGATGGTTTTGGTCTTGAATTACCGTAAGAACCTCTGGTAATTTTACCTTTTCTGGTCTTTTTATCTCCTCTACCCATTTTGGTATTTTTATTGGATTTTAAAATTAGATTTTATGATATTAAAGACATGACTTGTCTAAGAATCATTTACAGGCCGCAAAAATAGGTTTATAAATCATTAATTTCAAAATTAATCCTTTACTTCGATAAATGAAGCCACTTCAAATCAATTTTGACCCGTTTCCAGAGTTGACCACTGAGCGTCTCCGATTGCGATTTTTGGACATGGAAGATGGAGCAGATTACTTCGAAATCCGCTCAGACGAACGCGTCATGAAACACTTGGCTCGCCCACAAGCACAAACGGTCGAAGATGCCATCGCGGTCATCAAACGAGTGCATGATTCTATTCAAAAAAATACGGGTATTTGTTGGGCAGTTTGCCTAAAAGACGATCCTAAAATCATTGGAACCATTGGTTTTTACCGAAGTCAACTTGAACATTACCGTACCGAAATTGGATACGAAATGCGTCCCGAATTTTGGGGCAAAGGCATCATGAGTGAAGCGATGCGCGCCGTTTTAGACTACGTTTTCCATGAATTGAACTTCCATTCTGTTGAAGCCAATATCGATCCTATCAACAAAAAATCAAGCGGTATTCTCGAACGTAATCACTTTTTGAAAGAAGCCCACTTTCGTGAAAATTATTACTTCAATGGGAAGTTTACGGATTCGGCGATTTATTCGCTGTTGAAATCGAGGCATATTGCGATGACGGGACAGCTTTGAGTAAGCGGAACTTCAGTTCCGCAGGTGATGAATATTGGCGGAACTGAAGTTCCGCTTACTTGATCACCAACTCCCCCTCATAATCCACCGGCACATCGAAGTTCACTTTTAGAAAATTGAGGGTAATCGTTCCTTCGTATTTCACATTTGCTTTTTTGTCAATTAAGGCATTCAACACGCCTTTGAGCAATCCTTTTTTACTGGAAAAAACTTTATTGATTGGAAAATTGATATGGACGGGTACTTTAAAATTGGAGTTGGCAGGAATTGCCGTCGTGGTGTCTTGTTGCACCGTTCCCATATCGATTTCATTGACAATCACTTTCAAATCAGTATCCACCAATTTACCAGCAACTGGATTTGGATTATTAAAAACAGCGTTTGCCGTCACATAAACTTGTTTATCTTTGACGTCTACTACTTCTACATCTTCCATTTTGAGGAAGGTAGGTGCTGCGGGTTTGCTGCAAGCGATGAAGAATAGGCAAGTGAATATTAAGAATGTATATTTCATTGTTTTTTTTCGCAAAGATGAAAAGTTGAATTTGTTTTCCAAAATGCAATAATCAACCAAAATATAATCATATTTAATATATCATTTTACTACTTTCGTCAATCTGACTTGCGGAGTCAACTTAAAGTAAAAGAAATGGTGATTTTTTTCATCTTTAGCAATCTCGGAAAGATAGTTGTTGCTAATTTGTAGAAACCATAGTTACTTTTAGTTGATCTTGGATTATCAGATTATCCTTTCCCCTTAGAATTAATTGAAACCTCTCGAATTCAAACAAGGTCTTCACTAACCTATTAATTAATACGCTGTATGAAACAGGTCCTTTCTGTTTTCTTTATTGGATTAATTTCCTTCACTACTTTATCTGCTCAAAACAAATCTGACTATTTTAAAACAATTCCTACAATTGATGAAACGACGCCCGAATGGGCCAAGCTAATGTATTCGGAAGATCCAGATGTTCGAGAGGTAGAATTTCTATACACTCAATATTACCGAAATAATCCTTATGAAAAGGACATTCATGCTCGTAACTATAAATTTTGGTTTAGAAAAATTGTAGACTTCGTTAATGAAAACGGGAAAATCAGACCTCCTTCTGCTAAAGAAGAAGATCAGAATTGGAATTTCATTAAAAAGAAAAAAGAAAATAGAACAGGTGCGCTTCAAGGAAAAATGCCTGGCATATGGACAAGTTTAGGTCCTTTTGAAACTTATACCGCAGACGGAAATCAAACCCCAGTTTCTTGGCAAGCCAATATTTATTCGTTGGATCAATCTCAATCTAACCCAGACATACTTTACGCAGGAACAGAGGCAGGAGGTGTTTATAGAACAATAGATAAAGGTCTCAACTGGTCTTTAATTTCTAAAAACGAAGTCTTTGTAGGTGGAATTTTATCAACTCGAATTCATCCCACCAATTCAGACATCGTTTACGTAGGTGCTAATAATCGAATTTATAAAACAACCGATGGTGGAACAACATGGAATGAACTTTTCAATCTCGGCACTACTCCTCAACGACTATTTATACACCAATCAAATACAGACACTATTTTTTGTGCCTCGAATAATGGTTTTCATCGTAGCTACGATGCAGGTGTTACTTGGACACAAATCTATTCAGAGAAGTGCTATGA
>CALHBQ010000579.1 GCA_937930815.1 uncultured Saprospiraceae bacterium
AATGTAGAGTACATAAAAGAAAAACGCCGTGATGACGGTCGTATACCAGTTGGCTAAAATTCCTTTGATAATATCCATGTTTCTTGCTAATGTTTATGATTTTACGTGGATTTAGCGCGAAAGTAACAGATATTCTTTTAAATCACTTCTTAATGCGAATCAGGAGTTGATAGTACTGCTTTCGCCCTTTCAGCGCTTAAAAAATAGCAATTGAATCTCGTTGGGCGGTGCCCAACGCTATTTGATGAAAGCCTTTCAGGCTTATTTTGCCCTGAAAGAGCTTGCCCCGAATTCACTTCGGGGGCTTTATCAAATAGAATCGGGCACCGCCCGATTGGTGAGTCGATTTTTTTCTTAGCCCTGAAAGGGCGAAAGCGATTTTTCAACTCCTGATTCGCATTCTTAATATATCATTGGTAATAGCACATCAAAAACTATTTTATATAAAAGTATTCCGATTCCAATCCCAAAGGCAAAATTCCATTTGTTGCCTTTCTTTTTTTTCTCTTCCATGATTTGATGATTTTAGAAAATCAAAACAAACTAAAGTTGGACGCATCAATTGATCGCTGAAGTTCACTTTTTAATTTTTTTATCTTCAGGTCTTTATCCTTTGAGGTCAATTTCATATCATTTTCCACTCCTTTAATCTTTCGATTGTATTCTGTTTCTAATTCTTTGATGAAATCCCTCTTACCATTCAAATGTAATTTTAATTTTTTCATTAGTCATTATTCTTTAAAAACTTTAAAAGTTTCTGATATTCCATTTACTGTGGCGACTAAAATATAAATACCTGTTGGATAATTTGATAAGTCGATTTTAGTTTGATTTGAATTTATGTTCGACGAATGAAGTTGATTGCCAAATATAGAAAAAAGACGAACTCTATCATCATCCCTAAATGAAGTTTGGTCGATTTCTACAAATAATTCTGAGTACGTTGGGTTTGGATATACGATTGCCTGATTTTTGGGATTTAGGTCGTTGATATCGCTGGTTATAAAATTACTACATTCATTAATAAAAGCAGTACTCAACTCCGTACTTGCCGTTAAGGTAGCGGTAGAATCTTTGCAAATACATCTTCCATCATTGAAATTGTAAGTCAGGTAAGGTGCATTCGTTTCAAAAGCTTTGAAGGTACATTGTTCAAATGTCAACGAGTCACTGGTCAGCATTTGAGTAGGGTGACTCCAATTGGTGAAAAGCGTATTTCCTCTATTCCAATGATTTAGACCAGCTTGTTGAGTGAATTCACAAGGTTTAAAAAACAATAAATATAAGGCGCCCGCACTACCTGCTCCCGCTCCGGCACCATAATTTACCGCTATCGTTCCATCGCCTCTCAAATCTCCCAAAAAAGAAATTGAGCGAGAAAACCTGTCTTCAGCCGTCAATGAAAAACCAAAACCACCTTCAGTATTATTCATACGAGTATAGGTTTTTACCGTCTTATCCGCATTGAGATATAAAATGTAACCCCATCCTTCATTTTGTTGGTTTGCTCCGGTCATCAAATCAGGAACGCCATCTCCATTCAAATCTCCGACTTTGCACAAGGCATGTCCAAAGTTGGCACCTTGAGACCCGTTTGGATTCGCACCAGTTGTCAATACATCCGAAAAGCCGTTGAGTCCTTCGGTAATTTTAAGTTTAGATTCCACATTAAAAGTGGTGCTATTCAAAGACAAAATCCAAATGGCTCCTTTCCCACCATCAGAGGTAAAAGCGCCTACTGCCATTTCTAAAGTTCCATCATTATCGATGTCTCCGAGCATGGCGACTTCTCTTCCTCCGAATTTATCATTATCTTCCAAACCTGTCCCAAAGCCTCCACTTTCTGAACTAATCGTTACCGTATTATTCGTTAATACTTGTCCTGATTCGTCTAAGAACAAAATATCAATAGCGCCTTTATTTGTTCCTCCTAAATCTGAATTTGGATCGCAAGCAACTAAATCAATTCTCCCGTCATTATTGATATCTCCAATAGCTGTAAGTCCTTGTCCAACGGTAACCAAATTCTTTACAAAGCTTTTTACGGTTCCATCACGATTTAGGAAAATAATATATAAAGCATTATTGATCCTCGAAGGTGCAGAAGCTGCGATATCTGGAATGCCATCGTTATCGTAATCCCCGATTCCAGCGACTCCATAGCCAAAGAAATTATTTTCAACTAAGGTTTCATTAAATCCACCTTCCAACATTGATATTTTTTGATTGGATTGAACGGTTCCATCACGATTCAAAAAAGCAATATAAAGGGCTCCTGCATCGGTTGCCCCATCATCATCAGAACGCGCACCGATAACCAAATCAATAATTCCATCTCCATTAATATCGCCTGCTTGGTCATGGTCTCTACTAAATCTATCGCCAGGTTCTAAGGCCGCCATCATACCACCTGAGCCATTTTCAATTTTTACAAATCCATCAGGGCCCCATTGGGTGGTTATCTGAGCAGTGAGGTTGATTGCGTAAAATAATAGGAAAGATAGGAGTAGATTAAACTTCATAATTTCTCTTTTAGGTGGTTTAAAAGTCCTTTGACTCCTCAATGGCTAAAAGGTTTAATCTTACTCGCTTGGATTATTGTTATTCAAACTTTACTGTATACCTCATTATGACCGGCTTGTATTAAAGATGACAATTTAATCATTATCAGCGGCTGGTTTTTTACTTAGTTTTTTTTCAAAATTTCTAATCGTATTTACAATTTTTCCAAAATCAGGATGCGCTAAATTACAATAGGAGACCATTCCAATATCATTTTTTGGATTAAAATAAAGCAGTGAATAGACCCCAATACTTCCACCTTTATGGAGCCTTAAACCTGGTTTTGAAATTGCCCAAAAAACACCGACATCGTAATCATCGTTCAAAGCACTTGGGTCGTCACCTTCAAATTTTGTTCTACTCAATTGTGGATTGAGTAAAGTCTGATATGATTTCGAATTTAAAATTTTTCCTTTTCCATTAAAACCATTCATCGTTTCAACTAAATATTTCGTTAAGTCATCTCCATTAGATTTTAGATCTCCACATGGTTGCCCGGAGTCAATAGCCCTTGGAAACTCGAATACTTTAGATGGATATTCCTTTTCATATTGAATATACAATTTTGAGATAGTTGAATCTAAATCTTGGTACTCCCAATAGGAGTTGGTCATGTTAAGCGGCTGAAAGATATGTTTTTGTGTAAACGCAGAAAATGACATACCTGAAACTCGTTCTACGATTAAACCAGCGAGGTTTGATCCTTCATTAGAATATTCATATTTCTTACCTGGTTTGAAATTAGAAAAATTACTTTTAGCATACCATTTACCATTGGGTTTAAATATTTCTTCTATATATTTCTCTAAAGGCAAAGCAGTTCCATCCCAATAGTAAATGTCTTCTGCTAATTGTTTTGGCATTTCATCCTTGCTATACCTTGATTGTTCTACTAGTTGGCTTGGTCTCTTTTCTCCATCATCAAAATCACCATTTAGGGAAGAAGTATGTGTTACAAGATGTTTAATAGTAATAACAGTCTCAGGAAAATGAGGATTCCAAATTTCAAAAGGTAGATAGTCATTAATCGGGTCATCCAGCTTCAATTTCCCATCTTCAACCAATTTCATGATTGCAACACCAATAAACGTTTTAGAAATGGAGGCAATGATATTAATAGTTTGAGGTGAAAATTTATGTTGGTTTGCGATGTCAGAATAACCAAAGCCTTTCGAATAGATTACCTCATCTCCTTGCAATATGTTTGCAGCAAATCCAGGTATAAGGGTTTCTTGGCTTATTTTGGTTAACTTTTTATCGAGCGTATCGATTTCTTTTTGCAGAGGATGAGGTAATTTTGAATGAGTTGATTTTGAATCATCCTTGCAGGATAAGAGCATGACAAAAATTGAGGTCACAAGTAATAGTACTTGAAGGTTTTTCATGTTTTATATTTTTCTACTTGCCGAACTAAGCTTCGGGAGTGGTTCTAAAAAAGCTTCCCATTCATTCATCTTCCTTTTTTAGAAGATTAAAGAATTATTAGGATTGAGCAAAATGTGTCTCTTTTCAAGAAGCTTTATTCATTTATCACTTTGTAGACAATATCAATTGATGTGTCCCCTTATTTTTTTTCTTTTTTCTTGTTGCAAGCGGTTGATGTAGTAGGTTTTTCTATTTCTTCTAATTCAAGAACTTCGGGGGGGGGGCTGTATTTATCTATTCTATATTTTAGCGTTTGCTAATTGCAGACTTATCTTTTTGTTCTTCACGATTAAAAATAGGGTGAGTGACAACTCAGAGATGATAGCAGGTATCGCAACAAAAAGGATAAATAAATACTGATTGTTTGCAAAATCTTTTGACAAGAAACTTCCGAAACTGTTGATCAAATAACCGATACAAGCAATGATTAGCGCATAGCCTATTACTTTAGAAATTACCTTGGAACGTAGGATTAGGTATGCGAGTAAGCCTATGTGAATTCCAAAAAACAGAAAACTAAGATTCACATAGCTATCATAATTTTTCATCGAAAGCATGGTTTGGGTCACTAACTGACTTTGGCTGAACGAGTCAATGTAAACATTGTCGTGTATTAAAGTAGAAAGTTCAAAAAGTTGTAAAAAACCAATAGCATAGATGGAGGCAAAAATAATTCGCATCCAAGCGGTAAGTAATGCAAGTTCTTTGTTGGTAGATCTAAATAATAGGTATATCCCCCAAGCCACAATCACATCGCAAATGATGACTAAAAACCAACTACTAATTCCAATTCGAAAAGCAAGCGGGTACGCAACGATATTTTGATAGGTTAAAAGCCAATTTCCTTTTTCCAAAACCTTTTCAAGGTAAAAGCCATTTCCGATGATGCTAATTGCAAATACTAAAGCATAAGCTACCCCCGTAATGAGTACGATGTTTTTTACATTTTTCTGATTCATAAATGTGTTGTCTTTAATTATTTAATACTGCAAAATTAAAGGGCACACTTATCGATTTCATTCACTTAAGTTACTTTCGTAACATCCTTCTTTTGATTCGGCTAAGTGATTGTGGCTTGATACCCAAGTAAGAAGCTAAATGATATTGGGGAACTCTTTGTATTAAGCCAGGTCGGTCTTCCACTAATTTTTTATATCTGTTCTCTGGAGATAAATTAATATAGGAATCTAAACTTTCTCGATTAGAGGCAAGCTGTTCTTCATTTATATTTATGAAAAGCTGATTTATTTCTGGGTGTTCTTGTAGTAGATTCTTTGTTTGTGACTTGTTACCTACCGTAACTATACAGTCTTCAAGACAAGATATATAATACTTGGAGGGTTCTTCCATGGTGTATGAAACTGGAGTAATGGGATCTTTTTCTACAAAAAAAGCAGTTGTTTTTTCCTCATCATCTATCAAGTAATAACTTCTCAAACAGCCTTTCAA
>CALHBQ010000580.1 GCA_937930815.1 uncultured Saprospiraceae bacterium
AAAAAAGTGCATCTCGAGGCAAAGCGTCTTGGGAAGTTAAATTGCTTTCATTTAATTTGAGGTATCTTCCTTTGACCAAGACTAAACCAAGAAATGCACAATAGTAGATTGTTAAAAAATCACTGTATTAAATAGGGTTAAACAGGATTTGTATTTCATCATGTGTTGTCATAGACAATCTATCGATGATAAAGCACTGTAAAGATAGGAATCTTAATCTAAATTTTTAAAAATTATTGTAAACGACCAGAATTTCTATGTTACTGACCTTTTTTAGAAAGGCAATAAAATTTCAACTTTCGTTCCGACCATTTTATCCGATGGATTTAAGTCACAAATCTCAACTTTACTTTCCAAAGGATATAAAATATCTAATCGGTCTCTGATATTTTGAATAGAAATCGAATTCTTCTTTTTGATGCTTTTCTGTTTTTGAGCTTCCTTCCTTCCCAATCCATTATCCGAAACGATTATTTTCAAATATTCATCTTGGGATTCGAACCTTATCAATAATTTTTTCTCTGGTTTTGTAGAATTTGAAAGACCGTGCCAAATACTATTTTCTACCAAGGGTTGCAAAATCATAGGTGGGATTTGAATAAAATCCAAGTCTAAATTTTCTGAATTTTGGATTTCAAACTTTATCGAATTCCCTAACCTCAAATTCTCAAGAGAAACATACTTTTCAATGTAGATCAACTCCTCAGACAAGCCTATTGATTTCTTTGGAGAATCATCCAAAGTTTTTCTAACTAAATACGAGAAATCATCCAAATAATCAGTTGCCTGATCTTTATCATTTTCTTGTATAAATGCTTTCAATGAATTTAGAGAATTGAATAAAAAATGTGGATTCATTTGAGCTCTAAGGACATTGAGTTCAATTTCTTTTTCTTTTAAAGAGAACTCGGTTTTAAGTTTTTGTTCGGTTTCATTTTTCACATTTTTCAAAGCCAGATTTAAATCTCTTCTGACCAATTCCTCCTTGTTTTCGAGCATTTTTTCATTTTCCTTCATTTTTAGAATAAGCTCATTTTGGAGTCGATTTTTCTCTATTTCAGTTTGAACGGTTTTGTAACCCAAGCCACAGGAAAATAAAATTAATTCTATTACTATCCCTATAATCATCCAAATTAGTCCATCTGTGTCCCAAAGTCTGATACCGTAAATTGGTAGCATCATCGCCATCATTCCTCCTATCAAAAGAGCCAACCCACCTCCGATGATTAGGTTAATCAAAATATCTTTTTTCAACAAAACGAGATAAGTAATCAATCCAACGGAAACTAAAATAATAACAATTCTAAATCCATAATAAATGAAATCCTCTATCCCTCTCCATTGGAAAAATGCTGCGGCAAGCATTCCAATTAAAGCGATAAGATTAAAATTTGCCATTGCGTGAACCACCTTCTTCGCTTCTGGAAGTTTTCGTTCCATATCCAGAAATCTTATTATAAAATGGTAGTAGTTAAAATAAATAAGTGGTTGGATAAAGCGAGAAATCCCCTCGCTCTCATGATATCGAAATCGGCCTGATTCAGAAATGTAAGATTCGAAATAAAACTTGTATCCAAAATAAATCCCAAAACACAAAGCATACATCGCGTAATAAAAATAAACCTTGCCCCCCGTGTACAGGTAACTAATAAAACTAACCAAAAATATGATTGCTAAAATACCAAGAAACGCTGCCTCTAAATCTCCTAAAACATCCATATCAAAATTTAGAATTGTTTAGCCGTTTCATAAATTCGTTGCGCTTGGATTTCGAGATTGGAATCTGTTGATCATTTTCCATAACCAAGCCTCCACTGTCACCTTTTACAAAAGTTTTGATTCTTTTGAAATTTATCAAATAGCTGCGATGCACCCTTTCAAAATCAAATTCACGAAGCATTTCATCCAAAAATTTTAGCGGTTTCATAACTAATAGCTTTTCGCCATCGGCCAAATGAATAAAGGAATAGGTATCGTTCGATTCACAGTAAATCACCTCTTGGATGTAAACAAATGAAAATCCTTTATTGGTCGGAACCATCACCTTCTCGACCGTTTTCTGTTTAAACGCTTCTACCTGATCTTTCAGGAACTTATAACGTAATTCGTTTTCTTTATTCTTATTTTTCAGAACTGCTTTGATCGCTTCTTTGAGTTCGTCTTTGTTTACGGGTTTCAGAAGATAATCAATCGCACAGGTCTTAAATGCTTGCACCGCATAGTCTTGATAAGCCGTTACAAAAATCACATCAAAATCTGGATCTTGAAACATTTCAAGCATTTCTAAACCAGAAATATAAGGCATATTAATATCGAGGAATACAAGATCAGGCTTTTGTTGAACTATCGCTTTAATTCCAGATTTGGCGGAACTGCAAACCTCTATCACCTCTACCTCAGGACAGTAGCGGTTGAGCTCATATCGTAGAACCTTATTATTGTTCGGCTCATCATCTACCAAAATAGTTCTTAACTTTTCTTTCATTTTACTAAAAAGATACAAAGTCAATAGACTTAATTCTAAAATGAGTTGTAGAGCAATCGATGCTTATTTTTTTGATAATTGAGGCAAAAAATTTAAGTATCCGCCGCGGCGGATTGTTCAATTTTTTAACGCGTGTCCCGATTTTACATCGGGGAAAAGTAGCGAAAAAATAAGTTTTCGCATTGCATACTAATTATTTTAGAATAAAGTCTAATATTAAAAAGAATATCATAGAAATTATACTCTAAATCGTGAACACCCTGGTTTCAAGAGCCAGAACTATAAATTTTCGAGTAATCATCTTATTAAGACTATTACACTTCATTTTATATCCAATAAAAAGTTAATAAACTCCATCCTTATTCAAATATCTACTTTTGTCAATATTTTGCCAGACTACTCTAAGTCAAAATGACAACTACTTTTTTAAGGTTTTGTCATTCAATATCAAATAATTCGACTCTCAAATCTGAGAGAGATTCCATTTTTAAACAAAAACAGAATTCATGAAATCACTTCACTCAATTGTTTTCATGTTGGTCTTTCTTTTGACCGCATGTAATTCTACCAAAAAAGTTACCTCAATGACTTCTCCAGGTGTCACTGCACCGGCGGAAGTGACACTTACCCCTCCTAAACTAATTACGACAGTAGAGGGAATTTCGGAATACAAACTGGGCAATGGCATGCGCGTTTTGATGTTCCCTGACCAATCAAAACCGACGGCTACGGTCAATGTAACCTACCTCGTTGGCTCTCGACACGAAGGTTATGGTGAAACAGGAATGGCACACCTTTTAGAACATTTAGTTTTTAAAGGCACACCAAAACATCCAAACATTCCAGATGAATTGACTTCTCATGGAGCAAGTCCAAACGGAACAACTTGGTATGATAGAACCAATTATTTCGAAACTTTTTCAGCTACAGATGAAAATATGGATTGGGCATTAGATTTGGAAGCGGATAGAATGGTCAATTCTTACATCGCTAAAAAAGATTTGGATAGTGAAATGACCGTTGTGAGAAATGAGTACGAACGAGGAGAAAACAATCCAGGTGGGGTTTTGTACAAAAGAGTTCTTTCTTCAGCATTCGATTGGCATAACTATGGAAACGTAACCATTGGTGCAAGAAGTGATTTGGAAAATGTTCCGATTGAACGTTTGCAAGCATTTTATAAAAAATATTACCAGCCAGATAACGCAGTGCTTTTGGTTGCGGGTAAATTTGATTTGGAAAAAACTTTAGTAAAAGTTAATAATACATTCGGTAAAATTCCAGCTCCGAACCGTGAGGAAAATCTGCTATATCAAACCTATACAAAGGAGCCAACACAAGATGGAGAGCGCCATGTAACTTTGAGAAGAGTTGGTGACATTCAGGCAGTTACAACTGTTTTCCATACACCTCCAGGGCCACATCCTGATTATGCAGCAATGTCTGTTTTAAAAGAATTGATGACTAATGAGCCATCAGGTCGTCTTTATAAATCTTTGGTTGAAACAAAGAAAGCAGCTAATCAATGGGGTTTTGCTCCAGGTTTGAAAGAAGGTGGATATGTCGTTTTCAGTGCCGAAATTAGAAAAGATGGAGATGTCAATGATGCACAAGCGACGATGCTCAAAACGATTGATGAAGTGATTTCCAATCCACCGACAAAGGAAGAAGTAGAAAGGGCAAAAGCATCGATTTTAAAAAATTGGGATATGAGTTTCAACAATGCCAATCGAGTTGGAATCTTTTTGAGTAACTATATCGCGCAAGGTGATTGGAGATTATTATTCAAATATAGAGACCGTGTAGATGAAGTGACAGCTGCCGATGTTTTACAAGTTGCGAAACGCTATTTCGTAATATCTAACCGTACGACTGGAGTTTTTATTCCAGAAGAAAAACCAGAGAGATCTGAAATTCCAGATACGCCAGACATTGCTCAAATGTTAGATGGTTATACTGGAAAAGGTGATATCGCAGTGGGAGAAGAATTCGATCCTTCTTATGAAAATATCGAAAAAAGAACTTCAAAAGCAACTAACCCTGCTGGTCCTGATTACGCATTCTTAGAAAAAGAAACACGTGGCGATAATGTCGAGGCGCGCATTCAATTGAGATTTGGTGATGAAAAATCGTTGATGAATAAATCAACGGCTGCAGACCTTATGACTGAAATGCTCAACAAAGGAACCAAGACGATGACGCGTCAACAAATCCAAGATAAATTTGACCAATTGAAAGCAAATGTCAGAATCGGAGGTGGTTCAACTGGTCTGAGTGTTAGAATCAAAACAGAGCGCAAAAACTTGCCTGAAGTCATTGATTTAGTGATGGATGTTTTGAAAAATCCAACTTTTGATGCAACTGAATTTGAAAAAGTGAAAGAGGAAAATTTGGCTTATTACGAGTCGCAAAAATCTGAACCTCAAACTTTAGCAAACATCGCTTTCAACAAAATGATGAAGCCTTATCCAAAAGGGCATCCTAATTACGTAACGACTTTGGATGAAGAAATTGCTGCTTACAAAGCAACGACGGTCTCTCAAGTAAAACAGTTTTATAATGATTTTGTAGGAGCAAGTGATGCTACAGTATCAGTGGTTGGTGATTTTGATAAAACAGAAATTGAAGCAAAAATCAAATCTGGTTTAGATAGTTGGAAAAGTCCAAAACCCTATCAAAGAATCGCTTCTAAGTTTTTTGAACCAAAACCAGGGGACGAAAAAATTGAAACGCCAGACAAAGCAAATTCCATGTTTTTTGCTGGTCAAAATCTTAAAATCAAGGATACTGACCCTGATTATGCAGCGATGGTTTTGGGTAATTTCATGTTAGGAGGTGGATTTTTAAATTCCCGATTAGCAACGAGAATTCGTCAAAAAGAAGGCTTGAGTTATACCGTTCGTTCATGGTTTAATGCGGGTTCTGAAGATGAGGTAGGAATGTTTGGTTCGTATGCGATCTACGCACCTGAGAACCTTGAAAAACTCGAAATCGCCTACAAAGAAGAAATTCAAAAGGTGTTAGATGCCGGATTTACTGAAGAAGAAATTGCTGCTGCAAAAAGTGGCTGGTTGCAACGACAAGCAGTTTCACGCGCAGAGGACGGACGTTTGGTTGGAAAATTGAATTCTAATCTTTACCTAAATCGTGATATGAGTTGGGGCAAGGCATTAGAAGAGAAAATCAATAATTTATCTGCGGCTGACATTCACAATGCTATGAAAAAGCACATTGATTTGAGTAAGTTTTCTTACGTAAAAGCAGGTGATTTTGCAAAAGCAGCTCAGATGAATATCAAACCCTGATTACAGAGGAATGAGAGAAAGCGAGAGAAATGAGAGAATGTGAGAAAGCGAGAGAATTGAGAGTTTGAGAAGAATGAGAGTTTGAGAGATTTTCCCTTCTCACACGCTCAATTTCTCAAACTCTCGCACTCTCCTACTCTGCCGAGTAAAGAGGCATATATTTTGCATTAATAAGGCATTTGGTAACTGATCAAATGCCTTGTTTTGTATGAGAAAATTTACACTATGTCTTTCGGCCCTCCTTTTTGCCGTTATTGGATTTGCTTCTATTCCCGATAGTTTGACCCAATTGATGGCCACTCAAAGTGGTGAAGAAAAGTTCAACACACAGTTAGTTTTGGTAAATCACTACTTTGAAACAGAGGATATTGAGTCCGCTCAATCTCAATTGAATCAAATGGCCAAAAGTGATTTTGCAAATCAAAAATTGAGTAAAACTCAAATGCTAATTTTGGAAGGAAGGGTTTACGAACAAAAGTTTGATCGTGAAAATGCGATGAAAAAGTATTTTGAAAGTTTAGAAACTGCACAAAATATCAACTACGAAAAAGGTATTGCATTGGCTCAACTTCATATCGGAAAAATCCATGTTGCTGAAAATGATACCGATCAAGCACTTGAGTATTTAGAAAATGCACACGAAAAGGCAAATGGCATAAAAGACGCCATGTTGATGGCAGCGACCAAAAAAGAATTAGGGAATTTATTTTTAAAAAAGAAAGTAATCGGAAGTGCTCAACAGTATCTTTCTGAATCCATCAATTTATACGCGAACAACGGAAACTTGAAAGAAGCTGCTCAATTGGCAAGTGACTTTGGAGTCGCACTTCGCGATGGTAGTTATTATGAATCTGCATTGGTTTATCAACGCATGGCGATGGACTTACATAGAAGTCTTAATCAGCCAGAGCGTTTAGGTTTTGATTTTTTAGAAATCACACAAACGCTATTGGAAACTGATGAGCAGGAGGAGGCAATGATCAATGTTCAACAAGGCTTAAATATTTTCAAATCTGTTGATAATAAAGAAGGTATCGCTGCGGCAAATCTTGCTATTGCAGAAATCTTTTTCAAAACCAATCGAACTGCAAAAGGAAATGCGCATCTCAAAACTGCGGAAGAAACCACTACGCTTCTTCCTTCTGGAGAAAAAAAGGTGTCTTTTCTAAAAAAGATAGCGGGCTTCTATGGCGCATCAGGTGATTATAAAAAATCTTATGCAGTCCAAAATGCATTCATCGCAGAAAAAGATATTTGGGAATCAAAAGAGAAATCAAATAAGCTTGCAGAACTCTCAACTCGTTTTGAATCTAAATTCAAAGCAAAAGAGCAGCAAGCACAAATCACGGTTTTAGAAACGGAGAAGCAAGCCGAAGCAAAAGTAAAATGGATGTGGATTGGGCTTTTCTTTCTAGCATTTGGAATCGCAGGTTCTTTATGGAAAATGTATAAAACCAAACAAGGAGATAACCTTTTGCTAAAATCGAAAAACGAGGAAATTGAAGAGAAAAAAGCAGAATTGCAGGAAAAAAATTCAAGTCTTGATTTAGTAAATAATCGTTTGTTGGATGAAATATCTGAGAGAGAATACTTAGAAAAATCCTCTTTTGAAAGAGATAGATTCTTGGCAACGATGACCCATAGAATGGGAACGCCTTTGAACTCAATCGTCGGTTTGACCCACCTTTTGATGGACGATGACCCACAACCTGAGCAGCGTGAAAAATTGAAAACACTTCAATTTGCAGCCAACAGCTTGGTGGTTTTCATCAATGATGTTTTAGATTTTTCTAAAATTGAGGCAGGTAAATTGAAGCCTGATGCAACCAATTTCAAACCTAAAAAACTTTTCAATGACCTAAGAGAGCAGGCTGTCATGGAAGCCGAGGATAAAGGAATTGACATCCTTTTTGATTATGAAAAAAACATCCCTGAAACGCTTACTGGTGACCCAGCTCGTTTAAATCAAATTTTGACAAACCTCGTTTCAACTTCTATGAAGCTTACTGCCTCTGGAAGAGTAGATGTCAAATTTAAAATGGAAGAAGAAACAGAAGACGACTTGATGTTGAAAGTTGAAATCTACGATACTGGAAAAGCATTGGATGCCGATGTCGTAAGAAAAATTTTCCAAGCGCCAGACGAATATTATCTTTTAGGTAAGAAAAATGGAATTGCTTTCGCAATGACCATGGCGCGTCGATTGATAGAATTGCAAAAAGGAAATTTCGAACTTTTCGTCAATGAAGAACATGGAAATCTATTTAGATTCTGGTTGCCATTTAAAAAAGCTGAAATTGATCCGAATCAAAAAACTTCTTTAAGTCAACGACTTGAAGGTAATAAAATCTTAGTGGTCGAAGATAATATCATCAACCAAATGGTGGTAACCAACATGCTCCGTAAATTAAAAATGGAGGTCGTGACTGCCAACCATGGTTTGGACGCACTCGACCGAATCAATGAGTATAATTTTGACCTTATTTTAATGGATATTCAAATGCCAGAAATGGACGGTTACCGCGCCACTGCTGCAATTAGAAAGTTAAGTGACCCAGTTAAACGTGATGTTCCGATTATCGCCTTAACGGCTTCCGCTTTCCTTACGCATGAGGACAAAGCCAAGTTATTTGGTATGAATGAGCACGTTGGAAAACCATTTAGTCCAGATGAATTACTCGAGAAAATTGATAAATTATTGAAAATTCATAGTAGAAAAGAAAGGTAGGTACCAGTTGCCATTGTTGCCGAGTTGCTGGTTACCAGTTGACTTTCTATTAAAAAAAAAATGCCAAGTATAGGATTCATTTCCTTTACTTGGCATTTTTTATTTCGGTCTGAGCATTTCTAATGTGGGGGATTTTCAAAATCCGTCACATTTATCAGCTATTCCTAATCAACAACTTAAAGCTATGCTCGATTTTGAAAATCGAATATATCGAAACTTAGGAGACAGTTTCAATAATTTGCAAATATTATATTTTTGAAAGACACCGCCAGTGGATGGCATGCCCCGATTAAAAAAATCGGGTTGGCGGTGGTTGGTGAAGAAGTATTTTGGCGCAAGGTATATAATTCTTCGAAAAATCCAAGAATTAATTATTCAAGCGACTAAAACAACTAATGTGCCCGACTTCTTAAATTATTTGGAAACAATAAATAAATTTGGGAATGAGAACCCAATTTTTCAATTTGCCAACTGCCAACTGCCAACTGCCAACTATTTCTAGTTCTTGTTGGTATACCGCAAGTCAAAATTTTCTGGATTCGCGACGTTTAATGATTTTTTGTAATAAAAATCAATAATCTCTTTTTCTAAATAGCGCCCTAATGC
>CALHBQ010000581.1 GCA_937930815.1 uncultured Saprospiraceae bacterium
CCAAGCATTATTTGCAGCCACTTGTGCTACCATCGTTTCTGGTGCAGTAGCAGAAAGAATTAAATTAATGCCTTTCTTATTATTCTCAACCCTTTTCGTAGCCATTAGCTATCCTATCACTGGTATGTGGAAATGGGGTGGTGGCTGGTTAGACGCTATGGGTTTTTATGATTTTGCTGGTTCTACCTTGGTACACTCTGTAGGTGGCTGGGGTGCTTTGGCTGGTATGATCTTATTAGGTGCCCGTAAAGGAAAATATACTTCAAAAGGCATCAAACCTATTCCTGGACACTCTATGCCATTGGCTGCTTTAGGTGTGTTTTTGCTTTGGTTTGGATGGTTTGGATTCAACGGAGGATCTGTACTTTCTGCTGATGCAGGAGGCGTATCACTTGTTTTCGTAACGACTTGTTTGGCAGCGGCTGCAGGTGCTATGGGTGCATTCATTGTATCTTATTTCATGTTCAAATCATATGACCTTTCGATGGTCTTGAATGGAATTCTTGGTGGATTAGTAGGAATCACAGCTGGGGCAGATGTTGTTTCTCTTGGCTCTTCGATCATCATCGGATTCATTGCAGGGTGTATTATTCCAATTTCAGTAGTTGGATTCGATAAGATAAAGATGGACGATCCTGTAGGTGCTACTTCAGTACACTTGGTATGTGGTATTTGGGGAACACTTGCTGTAGGTATCTTCGGAATTGGTGAGTTTTCCATCGTTACTCAATTGATTGGTATTGCAGCAGTTGGAGCTTTTAGTTTCTCATTTGCTTTTGCACTTTTCTTTATATTAAAAGTTACAGTTGGAATCAGAGTATCTGAAGAAGAAGAAATAAAAGGATTGGATATATCAGAACACGACATGTCTGCTTACTCTGGCGAAACTAATTCAGCAGCTTACCTCTCTATAGAATGAAAAAAATGACGGTAAAGAGCTGGTTTGAAATTCGGATTCAGAAGCGAAAATTGAAGTTTTTTGGTTCTGATAAAGCTAAATTTTTTCGGCATAGTTTAACCTATGGCTATAAAATTTAGCAAAATCAGGTTCAAAAAAATTCGATTTGCAGCTTGAAGCTGAAATTTAAATAAGCGCTCAATAGTGAAGGCTCAGGAGTGCAATCCCGAGCCTTCTTTTAGAACTCGAAATTCGAATCCTAAAGTTGAATTACAAAAGTAGTAAAATAAAGTTTTTTCTACTTCGAATTTCGATGTTCTTATGATTTAGAAAAAAATAATCTAATAACTGAAGTGCTTTTGGAGTGCAATCCAAAAGTAATTCATCAAAAATAAGAACACGATGAAAAATTTATTGACATTAATATTTACATTATCAACTATTGGTTTAATGGCCACTACTCAAGGAGACACTTTAAAAATCAGTGGCTCAATTGACACTTATTTCAGAACGAATTTGAATAGTACTAATGACCCTGAAAATGGGGGCATTTTAGCACCAGGTACTTCATTCGCCAACCTTCCTGGTTTTTCTTTAGGAATGGTGAATGTATTAGGTGAGTATGAAAGTGGAAAAGTGGGAGCAGTAGCAGATTTAGTAGTAGGACCAAGAGGTGCAGAAGCAGTTTTTGGTTCAGCAGCTCCGCTGAATTTAGTGAATCAGTTATACGTTTATTATCAAGCGACGAAGAAAGTAAAATTCACTTTAGGAAACTTCAATACTTTCTTAGGTTATGAAGTGATTTCACCTGCTAGTAATTTCAATTATTCTACTTCCTATATGTTTTCTTATGGACCATTTTCTCATACGGGTCTGAAAGCAGATTTTGATTTAGGAAGTGGCTTCACTGGAATGTTGGGGGTATTTAATCCTACTGATGCAACTGATTTCAACCCTTCATTTGATTTCGTTTATGGAACACAATTAGGCTATGAGAAAGGTGACTTTGGCGGCTGGTTAAATTTCATTTACGATGATGCCAATGAATTCACCCAGGTAGATTTTACAGGTGGATATCAGGCAACGGAGAAATTTTATGTTGGCCTGAATGCGACCTCTGCTTCTGACAATTTTTATGGCGCTGCAGCTTATTTGCAAGTAGCTACAAGTGATGCGTTGGCAGTTGGAGTGAGAGGGGAATTCTTTGCAGATGAAGGTGTTGGGGTAATTGGAGAAGGAGAAAGTGTTTTTGACTTTACCGTTTCCTTAAATTACAAAAGTGGTAATCTAACCATTATTCCAGAAGCACGAATCGATGCTTTATCAAGTGAATTGTTTATGGTAGATGCCACTGCTACAAACCTTGCGATGAGCAAAAATCTATCTTCATTTGTGCTGGCGGCAGTTTATTCATTTTAAGTTGATTTAATAACTATTTAATTCAAGATGCGAGCAACTGACGCGTAGCCTGAGCGAAGCCGAAGGGTACATTAGCAGAGGTGTATTTTCTATTTTTGTTGACTTCGACTACGCTCAGTCAACGCTTTGGGAAATTCACTGCAACTTAGAAAAATTAAATAGAATATGTAGGGGACTCTGAATCAAATTCAGAGTCCCCTTTTCAGCCTTATACTTTATCCCTTTCGGGAAAATACTAAGCCAAAAATTTAAAAACATGAAAAGAAAAAGTGAGCAGCGAGGCTTATACGTGCCTCAATTAGAAAGCGACGCCTGTGGAACGGGCTTATTCGCGAATTTAAAAAATGAAAAATCCAACGAGATCATCGACAAAGCATTGACGATGCTCGAAAATATGGAACACCGCGGTGCCTGTGGTTGCGAACCCAATACAGGGGACGGGGCTGGCATTCTCACTCATCTACCCCATCGTTTTTTTAAAAGGTTAGAAAAAGAAAAAGTCATCAACTTTAAAATACCCCACGAAGGTCGGTTTGGTGTAGGTATGTTCTTTTTTCCAAATGAAAAAAAGGCCATTCAGTTTTGTAAAAAGGAAATTGAAAAAGCAGCTAAATCACTGAATTTCAAAGTATTAGGATATCGAACGGTGCCGACCGATAATTCGAGTTTGGGGCCTTCTTCAATTTCGGTAGAGCCACATATCGAACAAGTCTTTTTTACTAAAAAGGAATTTTTAAAAGAAAAACCACTTGCAAAAGATGTTGACAGGCAACTCTATGTTTTGCGTAAGCTAATCACTCAAAATATTATATCAGCAAAACCTGAATATGATGATGACTTTTACATTCCGTCATTGACTTGTCGTATCATTATTTACAAGGGACAACTCACTTCTCATCAAGTAAGAAAATATTATCCAGACCTTAGCGATCCTGATTTTCAGACAGCGATTGCACTGGTCCACTCACGTTTTGCAACCAACACTATTCCGCGCTGGAAACTCGCGCAACCATTCAGGTGTATCAGCCACAACGGCGAAATCAACACCGTGCAAGGCAATATCAATTGGTGGCGCTCGCGCGAAGCGACATTGGAAAGTTCAAAATTTTCGAAAGAAGAACTCGAAATATTGCTTCCAATCATTGACGATCAAGGCTCTGATTCTGCTTGTTTTGATAATGTTTTAGAATTTTTGGTGCATGCTGGTCGCTCTATTCCTGAGGCATTGATGATGATGATTCCAGAGGCATGGCAAAATGACAATCAGATTGGTCAAGCCAAAAAAGACTTTTACGAATACCACGAAAATCTCATGGAACCCTGGGATGGCCCTGCCTCGATTTGCTTTACAGACGGAACTTTGGTTGGCGCTACATTGGACAGAAATGGCTTGCGTCCTTCGCGTTTTTGCGTGACAAAAAATAAGGAACTCATTCTTGCTTCTGAGACAGGCGTGATTCCAATTCCACCAGAAGACATTGTTTTAAAAGATAGACTTGAGCCAGGAAAAATTCTTATCGCTGACCTCGATGATGGTTGCATTATTGAAGATGCTGATTTGAAAAATATTATTTGTACCCGTCAGGATTACAACAAATGGCTGGCAAAACGACGCATTTCTGTCAAAGACATGCCTATCAATATGCCCAGCGAAATCCCAAGTGCGCCTTTGCGAAAGCGACAAATTGCTCACGGAATGACCGCCGAGGATCGTGATGAGATTTTGGCAGTTATGTCTAAAAAAGCGAAAGAACCAATCGGTTCGATGGGAACGGATACACCGCTGGCAGTTTTGTCAAAATTTGCGCAGCATATCGGCAA